>JADGGV010000220.1 GCA_019689775.1 Gemmatimonadota bacterium | reverse complement strand
TTTGTGTATAAGAGACCGCTTCACGGTGGGGGGGGAGCTGGCGATCCGGGGGCAGACGCACGAGGTCGAGCTGGAGGTGACGTTCAACGGGGTGGGACGCGACCCGTCGGGGGCGGAGCGCGCGGGGTTCCATGCGCGGACGGAGTTCGACCGTCGGGACTGGGGGCTGACGTGGAACCAGGCGCTGGAGACGGGTGGGATCCTGGTCGGGAACACCGTGCGGGTGGACGCCGAGGTGCAGGCGGTGAAGGAGACGGGGGCGACGCAGGCGGCGGCGTAGCGCCGGCTGCCTGCGTCGTCGCTCCGGCTACTGGTTCGCCGGGCGGCCGCGGCTGACCTGCTCGGCGAGCTTGAGCGCGTTGTAGGCGTTGACGATGCCGCCGGTAGCGGAGAGGCTGCCGAAGGCGACGTGCTCGCCGGAGCCGCCGGGCTTGAGCACGGACTCGGTCGGGTAGCGCGTGGCGGACTCGAGGATGATCCGCTTGACGTCGGCGGCGGAGAGGTTCGGGTAGTAGGCCAGGATGAGCGCGGCGAGCCCGGAGACGACGGGCGCGGCCATGCTGGTGCCGCTCTCGCGCCGGAAGCCGCCGCCCGGCACGGTCGAGAGGATGTCGACGCCGGGGGCGAAGACGTCGACCTGCTTCTGGCCGTAGTTCGTGAAGCTGGCGGCGAGCGAGTCGGCGGTCTTCCAGGAGGAGGCGCCGACCTCGATCCAGTTCTCAGCGACGCCGCCGTCGAGGTAGGTGCGCGAGGGGTAGTTCTCGGCCTGGCCGAGGTCCTCGGCGTCGTTGCCGGCGGCGTGCACGAAGAGCACGCCCTTGGACTGGGCGTACTTCACGGCCTCGTCGACGGCCGCCTTGTAGGGCGAGTAGGCCTTGCCGAAGCTCATGTTGATGATGCGGGCGCCGTTGTCGGCGGCGTAGCGGATCGCGTTCGCGACATCCTTGTCGCGCTCGTCGCCGTCGGGCACGGTGCGCACGATCATGAGCCGGACGGCCGGGGCGATCCCCTGCACGCCGGCGGCGTTCCCGGGGATGGCGCCGATGATGCCGGCCACGTGGGTGCCGTGCAGGGCGTCCGGTCCGGTGACGTCGGTGTTGCCGTAGCGGCGCTCGGTCGGGTCGGCGTAGTTGTCGCCGACGATGGCGCGCGGGTCGTAGGACGGGTTCAGGCCGTACTCGAGCTGGCCCTCGAACTCGTGGCGGGCCTCGTCGAGCGCGTCGCCGGTGATGCCGTTCGCGGCGAGCTGGAGGTAGATCTGCTGCGCCTGCTGCACGTCGGTGCGCGTGGTCTGGATCGCGGAGACCTTCGCCGTGCTCAGCGAGTCGGTCATCAGGAACTGCTTGAGGATCGTCGTCGCCGTCGTGTAGGCGCCGCCGATGGCGCGCACCTGCTGCGCGTTCTCCTCGGCCTCGCGCCGCTTCGCCTCGAAGTCCCGCTGGATCTGCGGGTAGCGCGAGCAATCGACGGAGCCGGTCGGGACGGCCGGCTTCTTCTCCTCGCACTTCGCCTTCAGCGCCACGTAGAGCCGCGTCACCTCGTACGTGTCGTGGTCGACGTCGCGCCCGTCCGTCCCGCCGATGAAGTTCCACCCGTGCACGTCGTCGACGTAGCCGTTGCCGTCGTCGTCCTTGCCGTTGCCGGCGATCTCCTTCGGGTTCGTCCAGAGCCGGTCGCGCAGCGCGGCGTGCGCCGTGTCCACGCCCGAATCGATGATGGCGACGACGACCTCCTGCTTCGGTTGCTTCCCGGCGAGCAGCTCGCGGACGGCGCGAGCGGCGGAGATGCCGCGCACGTGGTCGGTCTCCTCGTCCATGAGCTGCCAGGCGGCCGGCGCCTCGAGGAGCCGCGTCGCCCGCGCGCGCGGCGCCTCGGTCGCGGCGGGGGGCTGAGCGGTCGAGGGCGGCGGAACCGGGGTCGGGGTGGCCACCGGCTGGCGCGGCGCACAGGCGGCCAGCGCGAGCAGGGAGAGGCCGATGAGGGTGACGGGCTTCACGCGGACATGCCTCCGATGTCGTAAAAAAGGGGCAGCCGTCCAGTACCCGCGGACGGCCGCTTTGCTCCGGGCCCCGGCCGGGTCGATGCGGCCGGGGCGGCCGTCGCGCAGGAAGCGGGCCGCCGAGGCCGGGCGGCGAAAGCTGGCGACCCCGGCCGCAGCCACGCCAGCCCGCCGTCCGCTCACCGCGGCGGTCGGCGCAGCAGCCCGCGGCACAGCTCGGTGAACGCGGCGGACGTCCCGCGGGTGAGCCGGATCGGCGGCGCGGGCGGCGGGTGCAGCGGATTGCCGCGCTCGTCGTAGCGGGGCGGCTGGTAGCGTAGCACGATCGCATCGCCCGACCACTCGCCTTCCGGCTTCGTCCCCGCCTCGACGAAGTCGGGGCCGTCGTCGAGACCGAGCGTGAAGCGATGGCCGTGCCGGTCCGCCGTGCGTCCGTGCAACGGGTACTCGTCGGCGGCGGGCCCGGCGCAGAAGCGCGCCGCCCCCTTGAGGTTGCCGTCCGCGTCGGGGCTCGCGGCGAGCCTCAGGTCGAGGTAGGCGGCGTGCCGGCGGCCGTCGCCCGTGGCGAACGCGCCGACCCACTCGCCCGTGAGCGTCGGGTGGCCCAGCCAGGCGGCGGACCACGGCCAGAGCGCCGCCTCGACGGCCTTGCTCGCCGGGTAGACGAGCGGCACCGCCACGACGATCGCGAGCGCCCACGTAAGGGCACGCCGCACCCGCCGCCCGGCGGCGGCCGGGCGGCCCGGGCTCGGCCCCTCGGCGGGCGAACCGGTCTCGGTGTCGGACATGGGGATCGGCTCGGGATGATGTCGGTCGTGCGCGCCGGCGCCCGCGCGCGGCGCCTCAGTCGGCGGCGACCTCGGCCCGGCGCGCGCCGTGCGTCGCCTCCCAGCGCGCCCGCGCGGCCGGATCCTGGAGCGCGCGCCAGACCGCCGGCGGCGAGAACGGCAGCGCGTCCAGGCGGACGCCGACGGCGTCGAAGATCGCGTTCGCGATCGCCGGAATCGACGAGTGCAACGGCCCCTCGCCCGCCTCCTTCGCACCGTACGGCCCCTCCGGGTCGACCGACTCGACGATCAGCGCGTGCAGCTCCGGCGTGTCGACGGACGTCGGAATGCGGTAGTCCAGGAGCGACGGCGCGTTGTGCAGCCCGGCGCGCCCCTGCTCCGGCCCCTTGAACACCTGCGCCTCCATGAGCGCCTCGGCGAAGCCCATGTAGGTCGACCCCTCGATCTGCCCCTCGACGAGGACGGGGTTCAGCGCGCGGCCGCAGTCGTGCGCGACCCAGATCCGCTCGACGCGCACGACGCCCGTCTCCGGCTCGACCTCGACCTCTGCCACGTGCGCGGTGAACGAGTAGGCGGGCGAGGCGCCGATCGTGCCGCCGCGGTAGGCGCCGTGCACGTCCTTCGGCGTGTCGTAGCTGCCGGTCGCGCCCAGCGCGCCGTGCTCCGCCTCGGCGATGTTGAACGCCTCGCTGATCGGTACGCGCCGCTCCGGGTCGGTCCGGTCGAGCGCCCAGCCGCCGACGAGCGCGACGCGCTCCGGCGGGATCTCCCAGACGCGCGCCATCGAGGCGACGACGCGCTTGCGCAGCTTGCGCGCGGCGTCGAGCACCGCGTTCCCCATCATCAGCGTCTCGCGCGAGGAGTACGCGCCGAGGTCGACGGGGACGAGGTCGGTGTCGGCGGAGACGACGCGCACGTAGTCGAGCGGCACACCCAGCTCCTCGGCGACGATGTAGGCGGGCACGGAGTCCGAGCCCTGGCCGATCTCCGAGGCGCCGGTGAACACCGTCACGCGCCCCGAGCGCTCGAGCTGGATCTGCGCCGCCGACTGCGGCATCGCGTTCGGGTAGATCGGGTAGTTCGTCCCGGAGATGTAGCACGAGCCGGCGACGCCGAGCCCGCGCCCGTAGGGCAGCCTCCGGAACCGCTCCTTCCACCCGCTCGCCCGCTCCACCGCCTCCAGGCACATCAGGAAGCCGTTCGACTGCACGCGCAGCTCGTTGATCGTGCGCGTGTCCGCGCCGAGGAAGTTGCGCCGTCGCAGCTCGATCGGATCCACGCCGAGCCGCTCCGCGAGCTTGTCGAGCTGCACCTCCAGCGCGAAGCGCGGCTGCACCGAGCCGTGCCCGCGCTTCGGCCCGCACGCCGGCTTGTTCGTGTAAACGCGCGTCGAGTCGAAGCGGTACGAGCCGAAGCGGTACGGCGCCGTCAGGAGCTGCCCCGAGTAGTACGTCGTCACCAGGCCGAAGGACGCGTACGCGCCGCCGTCGATCAGCGTCTGCGCGTCAACGGCGCGCAGCCGGCCGTCCGCCGACGCGCCCAGCCGGTGCCGCATCTTCATCGGGTGCCGGCCGCGGTGCGCGTAGAAGACCTCCTCCCGCGTGTACAGGATCTTCACCGGCCGGCCCGTCGCCATGGCCAGCTTCGCCACGCAGAACTCGAGGTCGAACGGCTCCGACTTCCCGCCGAACGCGCCGCCCACCGCCGGCTGCACGACCCGCACGCGCGCCACGTCCAGGTCCAGCACCCGCGCCAGCTCGCGCTGGAGGTAGTGCGGCACCTGCGTCGCCGACCAGACCGTCAGCTTCCCCGTCGGGTCGTAGTAGCCGATCGCGCAGTGCGGCTCGATCGCCGTGTGCGTCGTCCCCTCGAAGAAGTACTCCCCCTCGACGACGACGTCGCTCGCCGCCAGCTCCGCGTCCACGTCGCCAAACTCGAGGTGCACGTGCTTCGTGACGTTGCCGTTCCGCCCCGGCTTCGTCGGCGCGTGGATCGGCTCCGCGCCCGCCGGCGGGTCGAGCGCTTCCTCCGGCTCCAGGAACGCGTGCAGCGGCTCGTACTCGACGCGGATCAGGCCGAGCGCGCGGTTCGCCGTCTCCTCGTCCACCGCCGCGACCGCGGCGACGCCGTCGCCGATGTAGCGCACGCGGTCCACGCACAGCGGGTACTCGTCGCGCGTCCACGGGATGATCCCGTACGGCACCGGCATGTCGCGCCCGGTCACCACCGCGTGCACGCCCGGCAGCGCCAGTGCCTCGCTCGCGTCGATCGACACGATCCGCGCGTGCGGGTGCGGCGAGCGCAGGATCTTGCCGTGCAGCATCCCCGGGAACGTCAGGTCGTCGGTGTAGACCGCCCGCCCCGTGACCTTGGCGACGCCGTCGACGCGCCGCAGCCGCGCGCCGATCACTGCGAACTCGCGCTGGACCAGCCGGTCCAGCTCCTCCGGCGGGACCGCGCCCGCCGCCTGCCGCCCGCGCAGCTCCTCGGGTCTCATGGCTCCCCGCCCGCCACGGCGGGCGCCGCAGCCTCGCCCGCGAGGCCCTCGGCCGTATCGCGCCCGCTCCCGCTCCCGGGCGCGGCCGCGGCGACTGCCGGATCAGGCGACCGCACCGCCCCGGCCGGCGCCGCCGCCTGCCCGCCCTCACCGCCCCTCCGCGCGCGCGTGGGCGCCGCCAACATCTCCGCCGCCAACTCGACCGCATCCAGGATCTTCGTGTATCCCGTGCACCGGCAGAGGTTGCCCGCCAGCGCCGCCCGGATCTCCTCCCGCGTCGGCGCCGGGTTGCGCTGGAGCAGCGCCCATGCCGACATCAGGATCCCCGGCGTGCAGAAGCCGCACTGCGCGCCGCCCGTCACCTGGAACGCCTCCTGGAGCGGGTTCAGGCGACCCGGCTCCGCCAGCCCCTCGACCGTCGTCACCGCCCGCCCCTCCGCCTCCCACGCCGGCGTCAGGCACGAGAGCACCGGCTCGCCGTCCAGCAGCACCGTGCACGCGCCGCAGTCCCCCTTGTCGCAGCCCTGCTTCGAGCCCGTCAGCCCCAGCCCGTAGCGCAGCGCCTCCAGGAGCGTGTAGTGCTCCGGGATCCCGACGTCGCGCCGGTCGCCGTTGACGATGAGCGTGAGGATGGCGTGCATCGGCCTTCGCGGTTCGGGAAACACAACGCCCGATGCAGGTTAAGCGCCGCGGGGGACGGGGACAAGCCGGGAGCGGCGGCGCGGCCGGGCTAGCCCTTCGGGCGTTCGGACGCGCCCGCCTCGGCGGTGCTCGAGATCAGGGCCAGCTCGTAGTGGTCGAGCCACTGCGCCACCAGGGGGGCGAGTGAGGGATCCACGAGCGGCGTGTCGGCGAGCGGCCGCTGCGACGACCCCGCGCGCCGCGCGCGCCGGCGAGGCGCCCGGTGTCCGGCGCAGGCGCCGGCCCGGGCTCGGTGTGGGATCGGGGGCGTGCGGGTCGAGCGGCGCGGCAGGCTCTGGACGGCGGAGCCGCTCGGCTCGGAGGTGGTTCTCGGCGTTCCGCGATGCCCCTGGCGACTTCCCGCCGCGACGGCCGCCGGATCGTCGCCGAGCCCGCACGGATCTGCACCGTCATCGGCCCTTGCGGCCGTTGCGGCAATGATCGATACCGCTGGCGGATTCACGGCGCCGCGGCCGCCGGATTGCCGGGGCCGCCGGATTGTCGTCAACCCTGCAAGCGCGGGCGCGCGGGAGGTGCTTGCGGGGTTGACGGTGATTATCGCCGGAATCCCAGCAAGCGTCTCCCGGCATGCCGTGCGTGCGGGGTTGACGACAACAACTCCGGCCGTGCGCCGCGCTCGATCCGGTCGCGGGACGGGACGGGGCTCGGGCCGGACGTGGGACCAGCCGGGGCTTGATCCGGTCGGGGGACCGGACGGCGCTCGGGCCGGACCTGGGGCGCGGAATTGGACCGCACGACGCCGCCGCCGGATGCGCGCCGCGGCGGGGGCAGAGAGCCGGCTCGCGGCAGGGAGGAGTTTTATCTCGCGGCGGGGGGCCGAGCCGGCTCAGGGCGGGGCAGAGCCGGCTCGGGCTCTTTTACAAAAAAGACG
>JADGGV010000219.1 GCA_019689775.1 Gemmatimonadota bacterium | reverse complement strand
GGGGGCGTGGTGGGCGCCGCGTGGTGGGCGCTGGGCGGTCGGCGGTCGGCGGTCCGGGTGCGGGGTGCGGCTGGGGGCCGGCCTCGCATCCCCGCCCCCGCGACCGATGCCCCTCGCCGGCGATCCATCCAAGTGGTTATCTGCACGCTCCTTGCGGAATATCCCCCCGAGCCCCGCGAATGTGCCGGGCGTCGAGCGCGCCTGGGGCGCGGGGCGGGGTCAGCGGACGGAGAGTGGAGATGGCGAAGGACCTGACCGGCAAGCGGATCGCGATCCTCGTGGCCGACGGCTTCGAGCAGGTCGAGATGACCGAGCCGCGCAAGGTGCTGGACGACGCGGGCGCGGAGACGGTGCTGATCTCCCCGAACGCGGAGCGGGTGCGTGGGTGGCGGCACGGCGAGTGGGGCGACGAGTTCGCGGTCGATGTCCCGCTGGACCGGGCGCGGGCGGCGGACTTCGACGCGCTCCTCCAGCCAGGCGGCGTGATGAGCCCGGACCGCCTGCGGATGGACGAGCGGGCGGTGGCGTTCGTCCGTGCGTTCTTCGACGAGGGGAAGCCGGTGGCCGCGATCTGCCATGGCCCGTGGATGTTGGTGGAGGCGGACCGGGTGCGGGGGCGGACCGTGACCTCGTGGCCGTCGCTGCGGACGGACCTGCGGAACGCCGGCGCGACCTGGGTCGACCGCGAGGTGGTGACGGACCACGGCCTGGTGACGAGCCGCAAGCCGGACGACATCCCGGCGTTCAACGCGAAGATGATCGAGGAGTTCGCCGAGGGGCGTCACGCGCGGCGGGCGGCGTAGGGGCGGTTTACATTCCCGCGGCCGCGGACCATTTTGGGGCCGCGGCGCTTGCCGGGCCCGGTCGATCAACCGGGCCCGGCAAGTCGTTCGGTTTCCGCGCATCAGCGAACCCGAGAGGGACCGGGGGGTCCCGCTGGAGGGGAGAACGTGCCGTCCAGGGACGATGCGGTGGCGCTGCTCCACGCGTGGGTCGACAACGTCGGGCTCCGGAACCACATGCGCGCCGTGGAGGTCGCGGTGCGTTCCTACGCGCGGCGGTTCGGGGCGGATGAGGAGGTGTGGGGGCTCGCCGGGCTCCTGCACGACCTGGATTGGGAGAAGTACCCGGAGGAGCACCCGCTCCGCGCGGTCGAGGAGCTGCGGTCGCGCGGCTACCCCGAGGAGGTGCTCCACGCGATCCTGGCGCATCGCCACGATTTCACGCACATCGAGCCGGAGACGCTGCTCGACCGCACGCTCCTTGCCTGCGACGAGCTGACCGGGCTGATCACCGCCACGGCGCTCGTCCGCCCGTCCGGCATCGAGGGCCTGGAGCCGAAGTCGATCAAGAAGAAGATGAAGGACAAGACGTTCGCCGCCGGTGTGGACCGCGAGGAGGTCGTGCGCGGCGCCGAGCTGCTGGGCATCGACTTCGACGAGCACGTGGCCAACGTGATCGCCGCGATGCGCGAGATCGCGCCGGAGCTGGGGCTCGTCCGCTAACCTCCGGATCGGGTGCACGATCCTGGCGTGCCTGTCCTCCGTCGGCGCGAGCGGCGCGCCGGCGGACCCGCGGCGCGGATCAGCCAACGAACCCCCGGATGACGACCGCAGCACCGACCCCGCCGCCTGACCTCCCGCCGCCGCTCGGCCCGCTCGTACCGCTGGCGTACAACCTCCGGTGGGACTGGCACGCGCCGGTGCGCGCGTTGTTCGAGCGGCTCGATCCCGCGCTCTGGGAGGCCACGCGGCACAACCCGGTCCGTCTGCTGGCGGAGCTCGACCCCGCCCGCGCGCGCGCCGCGGCCGCGGACGGCGCCGGCGTGGCTGCCATCGAGGCCGAGGCTGCGGCGCTCCGTCGGTACCTCTCGGATCCCGAGACGCCCTACGCGCGGCGGGGCGGGCCGGCCGATCTCCGGGTGGCGTACTTCTGCGCCGAGTTCGCGATCACGGAATGCCTGCCGATCTACGCCGGCGGCCTCGGCGTCCTCGCCGGCGACCACCTGAAGTCAGCGAGTGATCTGGGCATTCCGCTGGTGGGCGTGGGGCTGTTCTACCGCGAGGGCTACTTCGAGCAGGAGGTCGCGCGCGACGGGACCCAGCGCGAGGTGTACGCGGCGGCCGACCCGACGCGGCTCCCGCTCACGCTGGCTCGCGCGGCCGACGGCTCGGTCCTGCGCGTCTCGCTGCCGTTCCGCGACTACCGCCTTCACGTCCAGGTCTGGCGCGCCGACGTGGGCCGCGTGCCGCTCCTGCTGCTCGATACCGACATCCCGGAGAACCGGCCCGAGGATCGCCGCATCACGGATCGGCTCTACGGCGGCGACGAGGAGCAGCGCCTGCGGCAGGAGATCGTGCTCGGCGTCGCCGGCGTGCGCGCGCTGACCGCACTCGGGTACCACCCGACGGTGCTGCACCTGAACGAGGGCCACGCCGCGTTCGCGGCGCTCGAGCTGGCGCGGGCGGAGGCGCCGGCGCGTGGCGCCGGGCCGTTCGCGACCGCGGAGCGGCTCGCGCCGCGCGTCGTGTTCACGACGCACACGCCCGTCCCGGCGGGGCACGACTACTTCGAGCCGGATCTGCTCGAGCGCTACCTCGGCGGCTACGTCTGGGACATGCGCGAGCCGTGGGACCGGTTCGTCGCGCTCGGGCGCGCGGACGGGGCGGCGCCGGGCGAGCCGTTCTGCATGACCGTCCTCGCGCTCCGCCTGTCCGGCTTCCGCAACGGCGTCAGCCGCCTCCACGGCCAGGTGACCCGCGACATGTGGCGACACCTGTGGCCGAGCGTGGAGCCCGAGGACGCCCCCGTCGCCCACATCACGAACGGCGTTCATCTGCCGACGTGGGTCGCCGGGGACATGGCGGCGGTCTACACGCGCCACATCGGCGAGGTCTGGCCGCTGGAGCTCGACGAGGTGCGCTGGCAGCGCGCCGCCCACATCCCGTTCGAGGAACTGTGGCGGGCACGCGCCGCGCAGCGCGCCCGGCTGACGGCCGAGGTCCGGCGGCGCCTCGCGGCGCAACTGGCGCGGCGGGGCGAGGACGCGGGGTGGGCGAGCCAGGCGCTCGACGAGCGGCTCCTGACCGTCGTCTACGCCCGCCGCTTCGCCACGTACAAGCGTGCGGGGCTGCTGCTCGCGCGGGCGGAGCGCCTGGAGGCGCTGCTCCGCGGCGGCAAGCTCCAGTTCGTCTTCGCCGGCAAGGCGCACCCGCGCGACGAGGCCGGCAAGGAGATGCTCCGCCGCGTGCACGCTTTCGCGCAGCGACCGGAGTTCCGCACTCGCTTCGTCTACCTCGAGGGGTACGACGTGGAGCTGGCCCGGCGGCTCGTCGCCGGCGCCGACGTCTGGCTGAACGTGCCGATGCGCCCCCGGGAGGCCAGCGGGACGAGCGGGATGAAGGCGGCGGCGAACGGCGCCCTGAACCTGAGCGTGCCGGACGGCTGGTGGGCCGAGGCCATCGCCGACCACAACCGCCTGGGCGAGCCCGTCGGCTGGAGCATCGAGGCGCATCCGGGCCCCGATGGCGACGTCGACCTCGCCGACGCCGACGCGCTCTTCGCCTTGCTCGAGGCCGAGGTGATCCCGCTGTTCTACGACCGTGCCGGCGCGGCGGACGGCGCCGCCGCGCCGGTCGCGCACCCGGCGCCTCCGCCGCCGGCCGGGGCGGCGGACGCGCCGCCGGTGCGCTGGCTCGGTCGGGTCCGCGCCTCCATCCGCCAGCTCGTGCCGGTCTTCAACACGCACCGCATGGTCTTCGAGTACCTGGACCGCGCCTACCTGCCGGCGCACGCGAGCTGGAGCGCGGCCCAGCCGTCGTCGTCCGTCGCGGAGGCGTGAGCCGGCAGCCACGCCGCCGACCTCAGGACGGCGCCCGCTCCTCGGGCCCCGCGCCCGCATCGGCCACGGGCAGCGTGAAGTGCACTTTCGTGCCGACGCCCTCCTCGCTCTCCGCCCAGATGCGCCCGCCGTGCGCCTCGACGATCCCGCGCGCGATCCCCAGCCCCAGCCCCGCGCCACCCACTGCGCCCGGCGCTTGCCAGAACGGCTCGAACAGACGCAGCAGCCCGCCGCGCGCGATCCCCGGGCCGGTGTCGGTTACCGTGAACCGCACCACGCCGTCCTCGGGCTGCGCCGAGATCGTGATCCGGCCACCCGCCGGCGTGAACTTGAGCGCGTTGCCGATCACGTTCGAGAAGACCTGGAGCAGCCGGTCGCGGTCGGCGCGCACGGCCGGCAGGCGATCCGGCACCTGGACCTCCAACGCCAGCCCGCGCTGCTGCGCGTCGGCGGCGTGCAGTTGGACGGCCTCGGCGACGATCCCGGCGGCGTCCGTCGGCCGCGGCGCCATCTGAAGCTTCCCCGCCTGCATCCGCGCCACGTCCAGAAGATCCTGGATCAACGCGCCGGCGCGTTCCACCGAGCGCCGGATGATCTGGAGCGGATCGGGGTGCGTGCTCGGCAGCACGCCGGGCGGCAGCATCTCGCGGAGCAGCTCGGCGCTGAGCCCGATGCTGTGGAGCGGGTTGCGCAGGTCGTGGGCGACGACGCGCAGCACCTCGTCGCGGAACCGGAGCGCCCGCTGCACTTCGTCGTACAGGCGCGCGTTGTCGATGGCGAGCGCGATCCGCTCCATCAGATCCGCGCCGAGCACCAGGTCGTCCTGGTCGTAGCGTCGCCCCGAGTCCGTGTACGCGCACGTGATCGCGCCGATGATGCGCCCACGGGCGCGAAGCGGCACGATCAGCTCGGAGCGCGGCCCGATCTCCTGGAGCAGGCGCTGGTGCTCGTCCGACCGGCTCACGGCGCGAAGCCACGCCGTCGTGATCTCCTGCTCGACCTCCGGCTCCCCCGTCCGCAGGACCCGCCCGAGCCCGACCGGCTGGTCGCGCGTCGGCGGGAAGCGCTTCGTCTGCTCCAACAGCGCCTGGCGCGCCGGATCCCGGTCGAACACGACCTCGCGCCGGACTTCGCCGGCGTCGTCGACCAGGTCGATGATGCAGTAGTCGGCCAGCCGCGGCACGAGCAGCGCCGGGATCTGCCGCAGAATCGCGCCGTCCTGGAGCGAACCCGAGATCGTGCGGCTCGCCTCCGCGAGGAAGCGCTGCCACTCCTCCGCCCGCTTCCCCTCGCTGATGTCCCGACATACCGCCGACAGGAACTCCACCTCGCCTTCCGGCGTCCGGTGGGCCAGGACGACCTGCGAGACCGGGATCTCCCCGCCGCCCGCGAGCGTCACCGCCGTCTCGCCCGTCCACGAGCCCTCGCGGATCGCCGTCGGGATCCCCTCCCGCACGAGGATCTCCGCCGCCCACGCCGGGTGCAACGCCGTCATCATCCGCGCCGAGACGTCCTGCTCGCCGACGCCCGACAGCTTGCGCCACGCATGGTTCAGGTAGACCAGGCGCCCGCCCGCGTCCGAGATGCCGACGAGGTCCGTCGTCGCCTCCAGGATCGCCGTCAGCCGCCGCTGGCCTTCCTCCACGGCCCGCCGTTCGGTGATGTCCTCGATCTGCGTGATCACGTACCTCGGCGCGCCGCCCGAATTCCGCAGCATCGACCGCGTCACCAACGCCCAGACGGCCCGCCCATCCTTGCGGATGAACCGCTTCCGCCGCTGGTACGACTCGATCTCGCCCGCCGTCAGCCGCTCGAACGCCGCCTCGTCCGCGCGCACGTCGTCCGGATGCGTGATCTGCTGGAACCTCAGGTGCCGCAGCTCCTCCTCCGAGTAGCCGCTCAGCTCGACCGCCGCGCGGTTCGCGTGGATGATCCGCCCCTCCATGCCCACCAGCGCCATCCCCAGCGGCGCATGGTCGATCGTGTCGCGGAACAGCGCCTCGCTCTCCCGCAGCGCCGCCTCCATCCGGTGACGCCGCGTCACGTCCTCGAGCAGGATGACGACGCGCCGCCCGCCGCCGGACGCCCGCTCGAGCGGCGCCGTGAACGTCCGCACGTCCACCGGCGTGCCGTCCCGCTTCACGCGCACCGTCTCCACCCCCGCCACGACCTCGCCGCCAAGGGCCCGCTCGAAGATCTCCCGCGACGCCTGCGCCCCATCCTCCCGCACCGTCGGGTCCGCCCGCCCGAGCACCTCCTCCGCGCGCCACCCGAACATCCGCTCCGCCGCCGGGTTCCACGCCTCGATCCGCGCCGCCGCATCCAGCACCACGATCGCGACCGGCGACGCCGCGACCACCGCCTGGAGCAGCGCGTTCGTCCGCCGCAGCGCCTCCTCCATCTCCCGGCGCGCCGTCGTCTCCCGCTGGATCGCCGTGTAGTGTGTCACCCGCCCGTCCGCGCCGCGGACCGGAGCGATGATCAGCTCCACGGTGAACGGCGTCCCATCCTTCTTGTAGTTGAGCAGCTCGACCCGGACCGTCTCCCCCCGCTCCAGCCCCCGGCGGATCCGCGCCGACACCGCCCGGTCCGTCCCCGGCCCCTGTAGGAAGCGCGGATTCCTCCCCATCACCTCCTCCGCGCTGTACCCGGTCATCCGCGTGAACGCCTCGTTCACGTAGACGATCCCGGGCCCCGGATCCCCGAACGGCTTCGCGTCCGTGATGACCACCGCGTCCGCCGCGTTCGCCACCACGGCCTCCAGGAGCCGGAGCCGCGTCTCCTCGCCCTCCCCGGCGCACCCCGCGGCGTCGACGGCCGCGCCGCCCGCGCCGTCGCCTCCGGGCCGGCCGGGCGCCTCCGCCCCGACCTCCTTGCCGCGTGCCATCTCCCGCCTCCACCACCGGACCGTCCTTCCGCCGGCCCACTGCCCACCGACGCCTCCCACGTCGGCGAACCGCCACCGGCGCATCGGCCGCGGACGGCGCTCGACCCACGCCCTGTCTCTTATACCCAACTCCG
>JADGGV010000218.1 GCA_019689775.1 Gemmatimonadota bacterium | reverse complement strand
CCGCACGACCGCTCAGCCGCCCCCCGGCATCGGCCCGCCGCCCGGGATCCCCGGCTCCGTCATCTCCCGCACGTTCAGCACCTCGTCCAGCTCCTGCTCCGCGAGCAGCGCCTTCTCCCGCGCGACCTCGCGCACCGTCGAGCGGCGCGCGTGCGCCTCCTTCGCCAGCGAGGCCGCGGCGTCGTAGCCGATCTTCGGCGCCATCGCCGTCGCCAGCATCAGGTTCCCCTCGAGCAGCTCCCGCAGCCGCTCCTCGTTCGCGACGATGCCGTCGACGCACTTCTCCGCGAACACCCGCGCCGCGTTCGCCGCGATCTCGATCGACTGGAGCAGCGCGTAGGCCATGACCGGCATCATCACGTTCAGCTCGAAGTACGACCCCAGCCCGCCGACCGTGATCGTGGTGTGGTTCCCCATGATCTGCGCCGCGACCATCGTGACCGCCTCGGGGATCACCGGGTTCACCTTCCCCGGCATGATGCTCGACCCGGGCTGCGTCGCCGGCAGCGTGATCTCCGCCAGGCCGGCCCTCGGCCCGCTCGCCAGCCAGCGGATGTCGTTCGCGATCTTCGTCAGCCCCACCGCCAGCGCGTTTAGCGCGCCGTGCGCGAAGACGACCGTGTCGCGCGTGCCCTGCCGCTCGAAGTGGTTCTCCGCCTCCCGGAACTCGATCCCCGTCATCGACGACAGGCGCGCGATCGCCAGCCGCGCGAACGACTCGTGCGTGTTGATCCCGGTGCCCACCGCCGTGCCCCCCAGCGGCAGCTCCGCCAGATCCTCCACCGCCGTCCGCAGGCGACGCCGCGCGTGCCGGATCGCCGCCGCGTACCCGCCGAACTCCTGCCCCAGCCGCACCGGCGTCGCATCCATGAGATGCGTGCGGCCCGACTTGACCAGGTGGTCGAACTCCCGGGCCTTCCGCTCCAGCGACGTCTCCAGCCGCTCCAGCGCCGGATCCAGCGCCTCCCGGATCGCCACGCACGCCGCCACCTGCATCGCCGTCGGGATCGTGTCGTTCGACGACTGCCCGAGGTTCACGTGGTCGTTCGGGTGGACCCGCACCCCCTCCTGCCCCTCCTCGCGCAGCAGCTCCGCCGCACGGTGCGCGATCACCTCGTTCATGTTCATGTTCGTCGAGGTGCCGCTCCCCGTCTGGAACACGTCGATCGGGAACTGCGCATCGTGCCGCCCGGCGATCACCTCGTCCGCCGCACGCTCGATCGCCGCCGCGGTCCGCTCCTCCAGCAGCCCCAGCTCCGCGTTCGTCCGCGCCGCAGCCTTCTTGATCTGCGCCAGCGCCACGAGGAACCGCCGCGGCAGCCGCAGGTCGCTGATCGGGAAGTTCTCCACCGCGCGCTGCGTCTGCGCCCCCCACAGCGCCCGCGCCGGCACCTTCATCTCACCGAGCGAGTCGCGCTCGATCCTGAATTCCTCTGCCATTGAATCCTCACCCTCGCGTTGCCCCGATCCTCCTGCTCCTGCTCCTGCTCCTGCCCCCCCTGGAGCTCAACGCTCCATCCACAGGAGCGTCGAGCCGGGAGGGTCGAGAAGCCGGAGCAGGAGCGTTGGAGTCTTGCGCGCGTCGCGCGCGGCCTCATCCCCTCGGCGGCCTCGACGGCCGGACCTCGATCCGGCTCGGCAGCGTCCGGGCCGGCATCGCCAGCAGATCCAGCACGAGCTGCGCGATGTCCTCCGGCTGGATCTTCCACTCCTCGCCGTGCCCCTTGCGCGACAGCCCGAACTCCGTCGCCACGCTCCCCGGCATGATGTAGCTGACGCGGATCCCCTCGTGCCGGACCTCCTGCATCAGCGCCTCGCTGAAGCCGATCAGCCCGAACTTGCTCGCGTTGTACGCCGCGCCGCCGGCGAACGCGTTCTTCCCCGCAAGGCTCCCGATGTTGATGATCCACCCGCCGCCGGCGCGCCGCAGATGCGGGATCGCCTCGTGGCTACAGTAGAAGAGCGCGTCGAGGTTCGTGCGGATCACCCGCTCCCAGTCGCCCACGGCCATGTCGGCGACCGGCTCGAAGTGGCCGACGCCCGCGTTGTTGATCAGGATGTCGAGGCGCCCGAACGCCTCGGCGGCGCCGGCGATGAGGCGCGCGCAGTCGTCGTATCTCCCCACGTCCGCCACGATCCCCCGCGCCTGGCCCGGCCCGCGCGCGCTCAGCTCGGCCGCCACCCGCTCCACGTCGGCCGCCGTCCGCGCCGCGACCACGACGTCCGCGCCCGCCCCCACGAGCGCCTCCGCGATCGCGCGGCCGATCCCGCGCGTCGAGCCGGTGACGATCGCCGCCTTCCCGCTCAGATCCAGCATTTTCGCTCCCTCCACCATCGTCCCGTCGAGGCCGGGATCTTAATTGCTTCCCCGTCCCCCCGCCACTAGCTTTCCCCGCCATGGAGATTCCCGGGAAGGTGGCGCTGGTCACGGGGGGAGCCCGTCGGGTCGGCCGTGCCCTTTCCCTGGCCCTCGCGCGCGCCGGCGCCGACCTCGTCGTCGGCTACCATTCCTCCGGGCGGGCCGCCGAGTCGCTGGTCGAGGAGGTGCGCGCGCTCGGGCGCCGCGCCATCGCCGTCCAGGGCGACGTCGCCTCGAAGGCCGACGTCGACGCGCTCGTGCGCGCGGCCGACGCCGCCTTCGGCCGCCTCGACATCCTCGTCAATAACGCCGCCAGCTTCGAGGCCGCGCCGTTCCTCGAGATCACCGAGGCGGCCTGGGACCGGGTCCTCGCGGTCAACCTGAAGGGGCCCTTCCTCCTGTCGCAGGCCGCCGCGCCGCTGCTCCGCGCCCACGGCGACGGCGTCATCGTCAACATCGCGGACCTGGCCGGCCTCCAGCCCTGGCCCGGCTACGCCCACCACAGCGTCGCGAAGGCCGGGCTCATCCACCTCACGCGCGTCGCCGCGCGCGCGCTCGCGCCGCAGATCCGCGTCGCGGCGATCGCGCCCGGGACCGTGCTCCCGCCGGAGACCTTCACGCCCGAGGAGGTGTACAAGCTGCGCGCCGGAATTCCGCTCGAGCGGATCGGCTCCCCCGAGGACGTCGTGGAGGCGCTGCTCTACCTGGTCCGGAGCGACTTCGTCACCGGCATCGTGATCCCGGTCGACGGTGGGAGGCTACTCGTCTAGATGAGGAAGCGAACCGACAGGAAGACGCGGGCCGGCTCGCGGCCGCGGGCGCCCGCGAAGCGACGCGTCCGGCTGCGCGCCGGCCTGGTGCTGACCGCCGCCCTGGTGGCGACGCTCGCCGCCGCGATCGGCCTGTTCGCGGCGCCGCGCGCCCTCGACTGTCCCTCCGTCGAGGGCCTGCGCACCTACCGCGCGCCCGAGGCCTCACGGGTCTTCGCCAGCGACGGCTCCGTCCTGAGCGACCTCTCGCCCCAGCGCCGCGTCGTCGTCGACGAGCGCGACATCCCGCCCGCCCTCAAGAACGGCTTCGTCGCCGTCGAGGACCGTCGCTTCTGGGAGCACGGCGGCATCGACATCCGGGGCATCGGCCGCGCCATCCTGCACGACATCGCGGCCGGGGGCCTCAAGGAGGGCTTCAGCACCATCACGATGCAGCTCAGCCGGAGCCTCTTCCCCGAGGAGCTGCCATCCTCGCAGAAGTCGCTCCGCCGCAAGGCGTGCGAGATCTACCTCGCGGGTAAGATCGAGCGCGAGTTCACGAAGCGGCAGATCCTGGCGCTCTACCTCAACCAGATCTACCTCGGCAGCGGCCTCTACGGCGTCGAGATGGCGTCCGAGTATTACTTCGGCAAGCCGGTCTCCCGGCTCACGCCCGCCGAGGCCGCCCTCATCATCGGCCTGAACAAGAACCCCGAGGGCTACAACCCGCGCAAGAACCCGCTGCGCGCGATCGAGCGCCGCAACACCGTCCTGGCCATCATGGCGCGGGAGAAGGTGCTCCCGGCCGCCGAGGCCCGGCGCGCCATGCGCGAGCCGCTCCGGCTGGCAGCGCCGCCCGAGGCCGCCGGCCCCGCGCCGTACTTCGTCGCCGAGGTCCGCCGCGAGCTGCGCGAGCGCTTCGGCCCGGACGCCGACGTCAGCGGGCTGCGCGTCTACACCGCGCTCGATCCGCGGATCCAGCAGGCGGCGCACAAGGCGCTCGTCGCCCAGATCGAGGCGATCGAGGCGGGGAAGTACGGGAAGTACCGCAACCCGGTCATGCCGAAGGGCGCCGCCGCGGACCCGTCGGCCGACGGCTCGCCCTACCTCCAGGGGATGGTCGTCGCCCTCGACCCCGAGACCGGCGCCGTCCGCGCGCTCGTCGGCGGCCGCGACTTCTCGCACTCCTCCTACGACCGCGCGCTCCAGGCGCGCCGCCAGCCGGGCTCGGCGTTCAAGCCGATCGTCTACGCCACCGCCATCGAGCAGGCCGGGCTCACGCCGACCACCGAGATCCCGCTCGAGCCCGACGCGGCCTACAACCCGGACGACGAGGTCGCGCCCGGCACCGTCGCCCTCACGGCCCGCCAGGCGCTGACGAAGTCCTCCAACGCCGCCGCCGTGCGCGTCGGCGCGATGGTCGGCCCCCGGGCCGTCGCGCGCACCGCGCGCGCGCTCGGCATCTCGACGCCGATCCCGCCCTACCCGTCCATCTATCTCGGCGCCGCCGAGGTCGTGCCGATCGAGCTGGTCGCCGCCTACGCGGCGTTCGGCAACGGCGGGTTCCGCGTCCGGCCGCACCTCATCACGCGGGTCGAGGACAAGGCCGGCAAGGTCCTCTGGCAGGCGCCCGTCGCGCGCGAGCGCGCGCTCGACGAGGGCACCGCCTTCATCACGCTCAGCATGATGGAGGACGTCGTCGACCACGGCACCGGCGCCACCGTGCGTAGCCGCGGCTTCTGGCTCCCCGCCGCCGGCAAGACCGGCACGACGAACGATGCCAAGGATGTCTGGTTCATCGGCATGACGAAGGATCTGGTCGCCGGCGTCTGGCTCGGCTTCGACCGCCCGCGGACGATCACGGCGACGGCTTTCGGCGGCCCGCTCGCCGCGCCGGTCTGGGCGGAGATGATGAAGGAGGTCTACCGCGACCGCCCGGCGCCGGGCGGCTGGGCGCCGCCCGCCAGCGTCGTCAGCGTCGCCATCGACGCACAGTCGGGCCGCCTCGCCACCGCCAACTGCCCGCCCGACTCGGTCCGGATCGAGTACTACCTCCCGGGCACCGAGCCGCACGACTACTGCCCGATCCACCCGGAGGGCGGCGCGGGCCGGTTCGTCGAGCGCCTCTGGCGCGGCCTGCGACACGTCTTCTGATCGCCCGCGCGCGGGCCGGGCCCGCCGCTGAATGCCAAGCGGGGGCCCGGTGCCCGCCGGACCCCCGCCGCGCAGCCGATCCGCGCACGAACGCCGGCCGCGCGCCCCGCTAGTCGCCCTCGCTCGCCGGGACCGGCGCCTCGGCCGTCTCCAGCACCGGCGACTCGCCCAGCCCCCTGTGCGCCAGCCAGCGCTCCGCCTCCAGCGCCGCCATGCACCCGGTCCCCGCCGCCGTGATCGCCTGGCGGTAGAAGTCGTCCATGACGTCGCCGGCCGCGAACACGCCATCCACGCTCGTCGCCGTGCGCCACGGCTTCACCTTGATGTAGCCGTGCGGCGTCAGGTCGAGCTGCCCGTGGAGGAATTCCGTGTTCGGCTTGTGGCCGATCGCGATGAACAGCCCGCCGAGCGGCAGATCGGTCCGCTCGCCGGAAACCGTGTCCGCGAGCCGCACACCCGTGATCTGGTCGTACCCCAGGACCTCCACCACCTCCTTGTTCCACAGCACCCGGATCTTGGGGTGGCTCAGCACCCGTTCCGCCATCACCTTCGACGCCCGGAACGTGTCGCGCCGGTGGATCACCAGCACCTCGCGGCCGAACTTCGTCAGGTAGAGCGCCTCCTCCATCGCCGTGTCGCCGCCGCCCACCACCGCCAGCACCTTGTCGCGGTAGAACGGCAGCGCGCCGTCGCACACCGCGCACGCGCTCACGCCACCGCCCATCTGCGCCAGCCGCTCCTCGTTCGGCACGCCGAGCCACTTCGCGTACGCCCCCGTCGCGACGATCAGCGCGTACGCCTCCACCTCCGCCGAGTAGTTCGGCCGGATCCGGAACGGATGCGTCGAGAGGTCCACCGACTGCACGTTCTCGCTGACGACCCGCGTCCCGAAGCGGAGCGCCTGCGCCTTCATCTTCTCCATCAGCACCGGGCCGGTGATCCCCTCCGGGAACCCCGGGTAGTTCTCGACCTCCGTCGTGTTCATGAGCTGGCCGCCGGGCAGCAGCGTCCCCATCGGCTCGCCCTCAAAGACCAGCGGGTTCAGGGACGCCCGGGCGCCGTAGACCGCCGCCGTCCAGGCGGCCGGTCCGGACCCGATGATTACCAGCAGTTCACGCGCGGGTGAGGCCATAAATCACGTCGTCTGCGGCTCAGGGTGAGAGCTTTTGGCGCGCCGTCGCGCAAGATATTCCGGCCGCCGGGCGCCGGCAACGCGAGCCCCGGGGCGCACGAAAGGCTGGCGCGCGGCGCGTGTCGACACTACGTTTCCGCTTCCAAACCGGACGCCCGTATGGATCTCGCATACTCTTCTCGCGAAGCAAAAATCGAGCGGCTCCTTTCCTCGCTGGCGGGGGTGGTCTCGGCCCGGGTCGTCGTCGGCACCCAGGGGGAGATCGAGGAGATCCACGTCCTCGCGACGCCCGCCGTCCACCCCAAGCAGGTCGTGCGCAACGTCGAGTCGGCGCTCTCCGCCGGCCTCGGCATCATCGTCGACCGCCGCATCGTCAGCGTCGCGCAGGTCCGCGACGAGTTCCTCGACGAGGTCGCCGCCGAGCCCACGAGACACTGAGCGATGTCGTATGCCGTCTTGTGCTTGAAAAAAAAAAGGGGGGGGG
>JADGGV010000217.1 GCA_019689775.1 Gemmatimonadota bacterium | reverse complement strand
CGGGTGAGCTGGGGCGCACCGCCGCCGCCCGCGCCGGCGGCGGCCCCGGCGCCGGCGCCGGGCGCGGTGGCGCGGCGACGGGCAACCCAGCCGCGCGCGGGACCGGGCGCGCGTCCACCGGCACGCGGGCGCGGGCCGCCGCGGGTGCGTCGCGGCGGGCCGGTTCGCCGAGCGCCGCCGGCGCCCGGACCGGCCGCGCGCAGGGGAAGCAGGACGCCGCTCGCGCGGCCGGCACGACCGGCCGGCGGACCGGTCGGCCCGGCGCACGCGCCGGCGGCGGCATCGAGTCCGGCGCCGGCGCCGCGCGCTCCGCCGGCACGATCGAGGGCGCGGGCGGCGCGCAGCTCGCGACGCCGGTCGAGGCGACGGCGCGCGTCGACGTCGCCGGCACCCAGGCCTAGGAGATCGCGATGGCCTACGCAGGGGAGTACCGCCGCCACGGTGGACGCCGGCCGCGCCGCGGCTACGGCCGCTACTACGGCTGGGGCGTGCCGATCCGCGGCATGTACAGCTACTCGCTCGACTACGGCAACCTCGGCGGCCCCGAGTGGGAGAGCGAGACGATCCCGCCGTATCCGACGCCGGAGCCGCCGTACGTCGAGACGCGTCACTGGAGCGCCGCGGAGCCGGCGTTCGAGCCGCGCTACGAGGAGGAGTGGCTCGGCCCCGGGGCGCCGTTCCGCCCCGGCCGCGGGCGCCGGGTCGGCTGGGGCGCGGGGCCCTGGTCCGCCCACCGCGGCTGGTGGAGCCGGGGCTACGACCGGGCCTACGGCCGTCGCTCGCCGTGGGCGCGGCGCGGCGCCGGGTACGCACGCGGCTGGGAGTGGGACCGCGGCTTTGGCGTCTGGACCCGCGGCGGGCGCGACGTCGGCGGCGCCTGGCGCTCCCGCGGCGCCGCCCGGCGCGGCCCGGCCGGGGACTACGCCTGGGACTACTGGTAGCCGCCGGGTAGCCGGCGGCCGCCGCGCGCCGCATTTTGGGGCGGATGGACGACCGGCTCACTCGCCCCGCGACGCCGGCGACCGCCGCGGCCGGCGGCGCCGCCCGCCGCGCCGCCGCTCCGGCCGGCGCGCCGCTCGCCCACGACCTCGATGCGCACCTCCGCGCCTCCGGGCTCCTCCGCCCGGGCGACGCGGTCCTCGTCGCCATCTCGGGCGGCGTCGACTCGCTCACGCTCCTCCACCTCCTGCGCTTCGCGCTCCCCGACTGGCGCCTGCGCGTCGTCGCCGCCCACTTCGATCACCGCATGCGTCCGGGAAGCGACGCCGACGCGCGCTGGCTCGCCGGCGTCTGCCGCGCGTGGGACGTCCCGCTCGAGAGCGCCGTCGCCGAGCCGGGGCTGCGCTCCGAGGCCGCCGCGCGCGAAGTGCGCTACCGCTTCCTGCGCGAGGCCGCCGCCCGGCGCGGCGCCGACGCCATCGCCACCGCGCACCAGCTCGACGACCAGGCCGAGACCGTCCTCTTCCGCGCGGCCCGCGGCACCGGCCTCGCCGGCCTTGCCGGCATCCCCGCCCGCCGCGGCGACGTCGTCCGCCCGCTCCTCCCCTTCCGGCGCGCGCAGATCGAGGCGTACGCCCGCGCCATGCGCCTGCGCTGGCTCGAGGACCCGACGAACTCCGCCGCCGATTACGCCAGGAACCGGATCCGCCGCGAAGTGCTGCCCGTGCTCGAGGAGTTGGCGCCGGGCGCCGCCGTCGCGCTCGCGCGCCTCGCCGATCACGCGCGCGCCGCCGAAGCGGCCTGGGATGCGCTCGTCGCCGACGCCGCCCGCGACGCCGTGATCGCGGAATCCGAAGGCGCAGCGGAACTTGCCACGGCCCGCTTTCTTCGGTATCCTTCTGAGGTCCAGGCCCGCCTGCTACGGAGCCTGCTGCGCCGCCACGGAAGTGCGCCCGGTAGGGCCGGAACCCGGGCGGCGCTTGAGTTTATCAGTTCCGGTGGGAGCGGGGCGCAGCTCCATCTCCCGGGCGGTGTCCGCCTCCGGCGGGAATTCGATCGGATCGTGGTCGCGACCGCGCCACGGCCGGACACGCCGGAGGGGCGGCCGGCCCTCCTCCCGGGCGCCGACCCGGGGGCGGCCGAGGCGGTCCTCGCGGGCCGCCGGATCGCGGTACGCTGGGGGCCCGAGCCCGTCGCGGATGCCGGAGCGAGCGAGTCCTTCGATCCCGACGCTCTCCACTTCCCCCTGGAACTTCGGAGCTGGCGCCCGGGCGACCGGATCCGGCTCGCGGTCGGAACGAAGAAGCTGAAGAAGCTCTTCGCCGAGCGGCGGGTGCCGCGGTCCGCGCGGGCGCGTGTGCCCATCGTGGCGGAGGTGGGCGGCCGCATCCTCTGGGCGGTCGGCGTCGCCAGGGCAGCCGAGGCCGTGCCGTCGCCCCACGGGCCCGCCCTCCACATCACGGTGAGAGATGTTGAACACGGCTGACACGCACGCGCGGACGGGAGGGCTCGAGCTCCGGCGCATCGTCTACTCCGAGGAGGACATCGCCCGCCGCGTGGCGGAGATGGGCCAGGAGATCACGGCGGCGTATCCGGAGGGCGAGGACCTGCTGGTCCTCGGCCTGTTGAAGGGGTCGTTCATCTTCCTGGCGGACCTGGTCCGCCACATCGCCCGCCCGATCCAGGTCGACTTCCTGGTCGCGGCCAGCTACGGATCCGGGACCGAATCGAGCGGCGAGGTGCGGCTCCTCTACGACCCGGAAGCGTCGGTGGCGGGCCGCAACCTGCTGCTCGTCGAGGACATCGTCGACAGCGGCAACACGCTGAACCGGCTGATCCCGATGCTACGGGAGCGTGGCCCGCGGAGCGTCGAGCTGTGCGCGCTGCTGCACAAGCGGATCGCGAAGAACCTGGTGCAGGAGCCGCGTTGGGTCGGCTTCGACGCGCCGCGTGAGTTCCTGATCGGCTATGGTCTCGACCATAGCGAGAACTTCAGGAACCTGCCCTTTATCGCGAGCCTCTAGGCTGGCGGTGGCGATCGAAGGAAGCTTTGATGCCAGAACGTGATGGCAACCGGATGAACAAGTCCCCGAGGAGCTTCGCGCGGATCTCGAAGACGGCGTCGTTCTGGGTGCTGCTCGTCCTGATCCCTGTGCTGATCGTCCAGTTCCTCTCGCCGAAGCGGCAGGAGGCCGTGGAGCTGACGTACTCGCAGTTCCACGACCAGCTCGAGGACGGGAACCTCCAGCGGGTGACGATCATCGACGGGAAGCGCGTGGAGGGCGCGCTGCGCGCGCCGGTCGCCGTGGACGGGCACCGGGTGCAGCGCTTCTGGACGCTGCTGCCGTTCAAGGACAGCGACGCGCTGCTCGGTGAGCTCCAGGCGAAGAACGTCGACATCCGCAGCGCCGAGCCGCGCCAGAACTGGTGGGCGCTCGTGCTCTCGGCGCTCCCCTGGGTCCTCATCTTCGGCTTCTGGATCTTCATGCTCCGGCAGATGCAGGCCGGCGGCTCGAAGGCGTTCCAGTTCGGGAAGTCGAAGGCGCGTCTCCTGACCGGTGATACGCCGAAGGTCACGTTCGCGGACGTGGCCGGCGCGGACGAGGCGAAGGAGGAGCTGAAGGAGGTCATCGACTTCCTGAAGGACCCGCAGAAGTTCAGCCGGCTGGGCGGGCGCCTGCCGAAGGGCGTGCTGCTGGTCGGTCCGCCGGGGACCGGCAAGACGCTGCTGGCGCGCGCGGTGGCCGGTGAGGCGGGGCGGCCGTTCTTCTCGATGTCGGGCTCCGACTTCGTCGAGATGTTCGTCGGCGTCGGCGCCTCGCGGGTGCGCGACCTGTTCGAGCAGGGGAAGGCGCACGCGCCGTGCATCATCTTCATCGACGAGATCGACGCCGTCGGCCGGCACCGCGGCGCGGGCCTGGGCGGCGGTCACGACGAGCGCGAGCAGACGCTCAACCAGTTGCTGGTCGAGATGGACGGCTTCGAGTCGAACGAGGGCGTGATCCTGCTCGCGGCGACGAACCGGCCGGACGTGCTCGATCCGGCGCTGCTGCGCCCGGGCCGCTTCGACCGGCAGGTGGTCGTGGATGCGCCGGACGTGAAGGGGCGCGAGGGGATCCTGCGGGTGCACCTGCGCAAGATCCCGCTCGGCGAGGACGTGGACATCGCGGCGCTGGCGAAGGGGACGCCGGGGCTCTCCGGCGCGGATCTGGCCAACCTGGTGAACGAGGCGGCGCTGCTGGCGGCGCGCCGCAACCAGGACAAGGTCTACAACCGCGACCTGGAGGACGCGAAGGACAAGGTCATGCTCGGCACGGAGCGGAAGAGCCTGGTGCTCTCCGAGTCCGAGCGGAAGCTGACGGCGTACCACGAGGCGGGGCACGCGGTGATCGCGCTGCGGCTCCCCGGGCTCGACCCGGTGCACAAGATCACGATCGTGCCGCGCGGCCGCGCGTTGGGCGTGACGGCGTCGCTCCCGGAGGAGGATCGGCACTCGTACTCGCGCGATTACCTGCTGGCGCGGCTGGTCATGCTGTTCGGCGGCCGGGCCGCCGAGGAGCTGATCTTCGGGCCGGAGAAGGTCACGACGGGCGCCGGCAACGACATCGAGCGCGCGACTAGCATGGCGCGGCGGATGGTCACGCAGTTCGGGATGAGCGAGGCGATCGGCCCGATGGCCGTCGGCGACTCGGAGCAGGAGGTCTTCCTCGGCCGCGAGCTGGTGCAGCGGCGCGAGATCTCCGAGCGCGTCGCCGAGCAGGTGGACGCCGAGGTCAAGCGGCTGATCGACGAGTCGTACCGGCAGGCGATCGACATCCTGAAGGCGAACGCCGACCTCCTGCACGCGCTGGCCGAGGCGCTGCTCGAGCGCGAGACGCTCGACCGCGAGGAGGTGTACCTGCTCGCGGCGGGCGGGAAGCTGCCGCCGCAGCCCCGGCCGCGCGCGGCGGTGGCGCCGGCCGCGCCGGCGAGCCCCGCGCCGGTCCCCGGCGGTTCGCTTCCTGGCGGCGCCACGCCCGGTGGCTCGCCGCTGCCGGCGCCGGCGCGGTCGTCGACGCCGGCGAGCGCCGCCGGTGGGACCGACCCGGTCGTGCGCGAGGCGGCCGGGGGTGGACGGCCAGATCCCCTGGGCTGATGCGGGCGGCGACGGGCGCGGCCTGGCTCACCGCCCGTGGGGCCGTTCCTCTCGATCGCCCGCGCGTCGTCGGGATTCTGAACGTCACGCCGGATTCGTTCTGGGACGGCGGCCTCCACGCGGGCGTGGAGGCCGCCGTCGTGCACGCGGACCAGCTCCTGGCCGACCGCCCGGACATCCTGGACGTGGGCGGGGAGTCGACGCGGCCGGGCGCGCGCCCCGTCCCGCCCGGCGAGGAGCTGGCGCGCGTCGTCCCGGTCGTGCGCGCGATCGTGCGCGCCTTCCCCGACGCGCTCGTCTCCGTCGACACCGTCAAGGCGGAGGTCGCCGCCGCCGCGCTTGCCGAGGGCGCCGCGATCGTGAATGACGTCTCCGGCCTGCGCCTGGATCCCGCCATGCCCGAGGTCGTGCGTCGCGCCGGCGCCGGCGTCATCCTCATGCACTCGCGCGGCGGCGTCGAGACGATGGCGCGCTACGCGGAGGCGACGTACGGCGCGGACCCGGTCGGGGAGGTGACCGCCGAGCTGGCGACGGCGCTCGAGCGGGCGCGGGCGGCGGGGATCGCGGACGCGGCCGTCGTGCTGGATCCGGGGCTCGGCTTCTCAAAGCGGACCGAGCACAGCATCGCCGTGCTGGCGCAGCTCGATCGCATCCTGGCGCTCGGCCGCCCGGTGCTGGTCGGGCCGTCGCGCAAGCGCTTCGTGGGCGAGGTGGCCGGAGGGCTGGCGCCCGAGGACCGGCTCCCGGGGACGCTCGCCGCGTGCGTCGTCGCGCTGCTCCACGGCGCGCGGCTCTTCCGCGTCCACGACGTCCTGGAGGCGAGCCGCGCGCTCGCCGTGGCCGAAGCGGCCTGGAACGCCTCATGACCTCGTTCCTCGAGCGTTTCGGCTTCCTCCTCCCCGGCCTCAAGGATCTGATCCAGATCCTGCTCGTGGCCGTGGCCGCCTATTACGTGCTGCGGCTCCTCGCCCGCACGCGGGCGATCCAGATGCTGGTGGGGCTGCTCCTCCTCATCGCCGTCTACTTCGTCGCGCGCATCCTCGACCTCGACCTGATCCGCTACCTGCTGGAGAAGGTCTTTCAGTACGGCGCGTTCGCGGCGCTCGTCGTGTTCCAGCCCGAGCTGCGGGCCGCGCTCGCGCGCCTCGGCCAGAGCCGCATGCTGTCGTTCTTCAAGCGCCTCCAGCCGAGCGAGGTGGCCGACGAGATCGTCGAGGCGGTCGAGCGGCTCGCGCGCGCCAAGATCGGCGCCATCATCGCGCTCGAGCGGCAGGTCAGCCTCGAGGAGTACGCCGCGACGGGCACACGCATCCAGGCCTCCGTCTCGGCCGACATCATCGTCAGCATCTTCCTGCCGTATGGGCCGCTGCACGACGGCGCCGTCCTGGTCTCGGGCGACACGCTGATCGCCGCCGGCGTGATCCTGCCGCTGACGCAGTACCCGATCGCGAACAAGGCGCTCGGCACGCGCCACCGCGCGGCGCTCGGGCTTTCGGAGGAGACGGACGCGATCGTCATCGTGGTGAGCGAGGAGACGGCGAAGATCTCGATCGCGCACCGGGGCCGGCTGGAGGAGGGCGTTTCGCCGGAGCGCCTCCGCGCGGCGCTGTCCGGCCCGACCGCGATCGAGCCGGCGCGGACGTGAGGCGTCGGCTGGGGGGACGCGGCCCGCGGCGCGGGCGCCCTCTCGCGTGGCGCCGCCGTGCACCGTAAGATTTTCGCCCCATGTACGCGGCGCGACTCCGGGACAGCCTCCCCCGCGTGGAGGAACGCATCGCCGGGGCGCTCGCCCGGGCGGGGCGGGCG
>JADGGV010000216.1 GCA_019689775.1 Gemmatimonadota bacterium | reverse complement strand
GCCTGTCCGAGAAATCCCGGCCCGACCGCTCTCGCCCTGGCTCAGCTTGCCCACTTCACGTGCAAAACGGTCCTACTACGCCCCGACGAATAAGCCAGGTTCATCTCTCCGGGGATCGCAAATCCGTGGGGGTACGACCTGCTGACGTACGGGAAGGCCAGCAAGCCGGGCGGGACGGGAGAGGACAAGGACATCACGGCCTGGGAGTAGCGGCGTGCCGGCCTACGCCTACCGCGCCGTCGACCGGGCGGGGCGGCGCCAGCGCGGAGTGCTCGAGGCGGCCGACGAGGCCGCGCTCGTGCGCCTGCTCGACGCGCGCGGTCTCACGGCGCTGGAGGCGGTTCCTGCCGCGACGGAGGAGGAGGCGGCGCCGGCGCTCCGCCTCGGGACCCGGCGCGCGGTGCTGGCTGTGACCCGGGCGCTGGCCTCGCTCCTGTCCGCCGGGCTTCCGCTCGGGCGGGCATTCGCCGCGGCGGAGCACGTCGCGACGGGGTACATGCTCCGGGTCGTGCGCGTGGTGCGGGCCCGCGTGGAGCGGGGGGGCTCCGTCGCCGATGCGCTGGCGGAGCACCCCCGCGCGTTTTCGCCGCTCTACGTCGGCCTCGTGCGCGCCGGCGAGCGGAGCGGTGACTTGCCTGGCGCCCTCGCCCGGCTCGCGGCGCACCTCGAGCGGGAGGAGGAGTTCCGGGCCCGTCTGCTTTCGGCCTCGATCTACCCGCTCCTCCTGGCGACGCTCGGGAGCGTCGCGCTCCTGCTGCTGCTTACGTTCGTTCTGCCGCGGTTCGTCGACCTGCTCGAGGGCGCGGGGGCCGCGCTCCCCTGGACGACCCGCGCGCTCCTCGCTCTCGCCGACTTCTTCCGGAAGGCCTGGCCCGCCGTGCCGACGTTGCTCCTCGGGGCGTTGCTCGTCGTCGTCTGGCAGCGGGGGACGGAATCCGGCCGCCGGGCGGGCGCGCGGCTGCTCCTCGGGCTTCCGTACATCGGCGGCATGCGCCGGAAGGCGCTCGCGGCGCGCTTCGCCCGGCTGGTGGGCGTTCTCATGGGCGGCGGCGCACCGGTGCTCCACGCTCTCGATGCAGCGGCCGAGTCGCTGCCGGACCCGCTGGCGCGGGCGGAGGCCGAGCGGATCCGGGCGCGAGTACGCGAGGGTGTGACCGTGCATGCGTCGGTCCTGGAGGGCGGCTTCTTCCCGCCGCTGCTCGAGCAGCTCGTGTCCGTGGGCGAGGAGTCGGGGCGGATGCAGGAGTTCCTGCTGAAGGCGGCTGAGATCCTGGAGCAGGAGACGGAGCGCGCGCTTCAGCGGCTGACGGCGCTGGCGGAGCCGGCGATGATCGTCGCGTTCGGCGTCGCCATCGGGCTCATCGCGCTCTCACTGCTCCAGGCGATCTACGGCGTGAACGCGGGGGCGCTCCGGTGAGGCGCGGCATGACGCTCGTCGAGCTGGTGGTCGTCGTGCTCCTGATCGGGATCGCGGCCGCGGTCGCGGCGCCGGCAGTGCGGCGCGCCGCGGAGCTGGATGACGTCGGGCGGATCGCGGCGGAGCTGGATGGCCTGCTCGTGTCGGCGCGCCGCAGCGCCGTGGAGCGGGCGGTGGCCGTCGAGCTGGTCGTCGCGCCGGAGTCGGGCCGGTACTGGATCACGGCGCCGGGGGCGACGTCGTTCGCGACGGTGGAGGGGGTCCTCTCCCGGCCGGGTGGCGTCACGCTCTCCGGGCCACCGCGCACCCGCTTCACGTTCCAGCCGGACGGCGCCGCCGCCGGCGACTCGCTGTGGATCGAGGGCGCGGGGGCGCGGGCATGGGTCGCGTTCGATCCGCTCACGGGCGATGGCCGCGTCGTTCGGCCGTAGGGGCGGCTTCAGCCTCGTCGATGCGCTGGTCACGCTCGTCGTGATCGGCCTCGTCGCGTTGTCGGCCCTTAGCGCGCTCGGCGCCGGGCTGGACGGGGCGCACCGAGCCGGGTGGAAGGAGCAGGCGACCGCGCTGGCGGAGCGGCGCCTGGTCGACCTCGAGCTGCTGTCGCGCGCGGAGCTGGCGGCGGCCTCGGGACACGTGGAGGTGGGGCGGTTCCCGGAGCCGTACGGTGCGTACACCTGGAGCGTCGCCGTGCAGGCGGTGCCCGACGAGATGGACCTCTGGGAAGCGACCGTGACGGTGGAGCGGGGGCGTACGGCGGTCACGCTGCGCACCCGGCTGTACCGGCCTCCGCTCGAGGTGTCGTCGTGAACCGTCGCGGGATGACGCTGGTCGAGGTCCTGGTCGGGCTCATGATCGTCGCGCTCGTGCTCGCCGCCGGTTATGGCGCGTTCGCCTCGGTCATCGAGCAATGCGTCGCCGGCGTGTGCTGAGGAGGCGTGGCGGCCCTCCCGTCTCCGGCCCGCGGAAAGGGGCGCTCCGGCCGGGGTTCGCGCTGACCGCCGCGCTCTGGCTGACCGTGGCCATCTCGGCGGTCGCACTGGAGTTCACGCTGTGGGCGCGGACGCGGCGGCTCGCGGCGGCGAACCTGGTCGAGGGTGCGGCGGCGCGCGCCGCCGCGCGGGCCGGTCTAGAGCACCTGGAGTCGCGGCTCGCGGCGCGCCTCATCGACTACGAGCCCGGCGGGGCGCCGCTGGGCACGCTGTTCGACCCGTGGTGGGGCGTGGACTCGCTGCTCGCGGCGCCGCAGCCCCTGGGGACGGCGCGCTACCGGGTCGAGGCACGGGACGCGGCGTCCATGCTGAACCTGAACGTGGCGCCGGAGGCGGAGCTGACGCGCTTCCAGGGCGAAGCGGACAGCATCCGCATGGAGGCGGTCGGGGCGCGCGCGGCCTCCGCGCTGGAAGCGCTCCAGAACGTGCCTGGGCTGAGCCCCGTCGGTGTGGTGGGGACGCTCCGGCGCGATGCTGGGCCGACGCCCGGCGCCCCGGCGCTGGAGCGGTTCGTGGTCGGCGGCCACGTCGTCGCCGACTCCGGCACGGAGGCGCGGCCGTGAGCCGGCTCGGGCGTTCGGCTCGGGACCGGCGCGCGCTGCTCCTGGGCGCTGCCGCGATCGTGCCGGGGCTGCTCTTCCGGTTCGCCGTCGTGCCGTACGCGCGCGAGCTGGCCGACGCACGTGCGGCGGTCCAATCGGAGCGCGACTTGCTCGCGCGCGAGCGAGGTCTTCGGGCGGAGGCGATGTTCCTCCCGGCCGTGCTGCGGCAGGAGCAGGCACGGTTCTCGACCGTCAAGCCGCTCTTGTTCGCCGGGGAGGAGCCGGCGCTCGTCGCCGCGGACGTGCAGGACTACATCGACGAGGCGGCGGTGCCGAGCCGTTTCCGCGTCGATCAGATGCAGACGGAGCCGGCGCGGAGCGGGCGCGGCGGACTCATCGCCGTGCCGCTGACGGTGCGCGGGCAGACCGACTTCGCCGGCCTCCTCGAGCTGCTGCGGCGGCTGGCGGAGGGCCCGAAGCTGCTGCGGGTCGGGCGCCTCGTCGTCGAGCCGAAGTCGCCGGGCTCGGCCGGGGCGCCGGAGCCGGAGGTGCTGAGCGTCACGCTCCGCATCGAGGGCTTCATGCTGGAACGCGACGCGGTCCCGGCGGCCAGCAAGCCGCCGGCCGGCTCGGCCGTGGCCGGGGCGCCATGAGACCGGCCGTCTGGACCCGGTCGAACACGGCGGCTCTCGCCGCGATGCTAGTGGCGGCCGCGCTGGCGGGCTGGTCCTGGAACCGCGCGCGCTTGCTCGATCCAACGCCGGAGGCCGCCGCGGTGCACGCGCGGCCGAGCATCGGAATCCCACCGCGCGTGACGATTCGCTCCGAGCGCCTGGACGAGGCCGTCGCCCAGGATCCGTTCCGGGCGGATCGCAGACCGGCTCCGTTGCGCTTCGCGATGCCGGGCGACGCCCCGCCGCCCCCGGCGGCCCCGGCCGGGGGGCCGCCGCCGCGGCCGCCGCTCGCGCTGGTCGCCACTTCCGTGCTCTCCGCTGGGAAAGGCTTCGCGATGCTGGCGGTGGGAGATCAGCCCCCTCGCATGGTGCGGGTGGGCGACACGCTCGGTGGGGTGCGGCTACGCGACGTCGGCCGGGGAAAGGTGACCGTGGTGTACCGCGGTTCCGTGATCGTGCTCGAGATGCGAGGGCCGGGGGGCTCTGCCCCGTGAAGCGGCCCGGTCTGGTGACGGTCCTCGCCGCACTGGCGCTCCTCGCGTCTCCGCTCGCCGCCCAGACCCCCAGGCGGCCGCAGCGGCCGGCAGCACGCGAGGCGCCGGGGCCGCCGGCGGTGCAGGCGCCGCCGAAGGCAGCGCAACAACGGACGGCGAAGGAGCCGGAGAAGGCGTCGGACCCAAGCTCCGCGCCGGGAGATAGCGTTACGCTCGACTTCCAAGATGCCGACATCCGGGTGGTCATTACGACGCTGGCGGCGGCCGGTGGGATCAACGTCGCGTACTCGTCGCTCCCGTCGATCCCGCTGACAATGCACCTCCAGCGGCCGATCCCGCGGTCCGCCGTGCGCGGCCTGCCGGACGGGATCCTCGCCGCGAACGGGCTGAAGGGCGAGGAGCAGAACGGGGTGCTGCGCATCACGGAGGCGGCGCCGGACCCGGTTCCGCAGGCGGCCGCTCCGCCCGCGCCTTCGCCCGCGCGGACTGGTTTGCCAGGCGCCCAGGGCGAGCGCCTCCACATCTACCGCGTGAAGCACGCCCGCGCGCCGCAGCTCGCCGCGACGCTCTACGGCCTGTTCGGCGGCGGATCCGGCTACGCGCCGACGTTCGGCCTGAGTCGGACCGGGCTCTCGGACCAGCTACGCGCGCAGCAGCTCCCGACGAGCTACGCCGGGCTGACCGGGCAGGGCGGGGGAGCGGCGACGCCCGCGCCATCGCCGACGTACGGCCTAGCCGGCGGCGGCCAGATCCGTCTCCAGATCGCGGCGGACGAGTTCAGCAACTCCATCGTCTTCCGCGGCTCCGACGAGGACTGGAACCTGATCCGGGAGGCGATCGAGGCGCTCGACGTCCGGCCGCTCCAGGTGCTGATCGAGGTCCTGATCGCGGAGGTGCGGCGGACGCGCGACTTCGATCTGGGATTGTCGCTCGAGGTACCCGAGCAGCGCCTTCCCGCGGGAAGGGGGCGCGCCGCCGGCAAGATCGAGGGCCTGGAAGACGGGACGATCGGGGTCCAGCTCAAGAGCCTCGGCGGCGTCTCCGCGGACGCGGTCATCTCGGCGCTGTCGTCGCGCGCCGACGTGAACATCCTCTCGCGTCCCGTGATCCTGGCGCAGAACAACGTCGAAGCGCGGATCCTTGTCGGCTCGCAGCGGCCGTTTATCCAGGTGACGCGCGCGCTCCCGACCGACGCGCCGATCCGCGACCAGGTCATCCAGTACCGCGACGTCGGCACCTCGCTCGCCATCCTGCCTACGATCAACGAGGACGGGTACGTGAACCTGCAACTCGTGCAGGAGGTGAGCACGGCCACGGGGGAGACGCAGTTCGGCGCGCCCGTCATCAGCACGCGCCAGGCGTCGACGCAACTCCTGGTGAAGAACGACCAGACGGTCGTGTTGGGCGGGCTCATCGACAAGCAGCAGGAGCAGACACGCGGCGGGATACCGCTGCTGAAGGACCTGCCGCTCCTCGGCTGGCTCTTCGGCTCCACGCAGCGTTCGACGTTCCAGACCGAGCTGTTCCTCTTCCTGACGCCCCATATCGTCCGGAGCGACGAGGATGTCGAGCGCCTGCGCCGCTCGATCGAGGAGCACGCCGAAGAGGTGAAGGACCGGGTCCGCAAGGAGCGGACGCTGATCCCTCCGGACACGACCCGGTCCCCGAAGCGGTAGGCTCGGCTCGGCCCGCGTTCGCGGCGCGCGTCCGGCCGCTCGGTTTGCCGACCGACTCCAGACCCGCCAGGCATTGCGACATCGACGCGGACCAGCGGTCGGCGCCCAGCGATCCCGCGATCCCCAAGACCTTCGGGACGCACTGTGTGCGGCACGAGGTCTCCCGGACCCTGGCCTCGACGTGCGGGTAGCCGGGCCTGGTGGCCGCTGCCCGCACCTCCGGCGCCCCGACGCCGCACGCCAGCCGCCGACGCCGGACCGAGGCCTCCGCGCGCGAGCCGCGCCCGCTCGCCCCTCCGTCGTGACGCCGCACCGCGCCGCTCGCTACTTTCCTCCCGCGTCGCCCGCGGCGCGCCGGGTCGGGCTGGCGCGATCGCGGCCATCAGCGGTCGGACCGGCGACCGCGGCGGTGCTCCGCCCGAAACCGACCGGTCGTCGCCCGCGTAGAACCTCCGGCGCCTGCGCCACAGCCTCTCCATCTACTCGCACAGGGATTCCCATGCGACGCTTCGTGATGCCGCGCTCCGTCGCCCTCGCGCTCGCCTCGCTCATCATCACGCCCGCCGGCGCCGCGGCCCAGCGCTGCGGCGGCGCCGCGCTGAACCTCGGCGCGGACTGCGCCGGGCTGAGCATCGGCAACTCGCATCGCTGGCGAGGGCTCCGCCTGAACTGGGCCGACCGCAACGTCGAGCGTGTCGCCGGGGTCAACGTCACGCTCTGGAAGCCGGACTTCGAGCACCTCAGCGGCCGCTACGACGGCGTCTCGCTCGGCCTCATCCCGGCCGGCGAACGGCTACGCGGCATCAACGTCGGGGTCGGCGGCGTCGTCGCCGACGGCGGGATCACGGGGCTGAACGTGGGCGGTGCAGCGATCGTCGGGAACGGCGGGGTGCGCGGCGTGAGCGTCGGCGGGCTCGCGCTCGTGGCGAACGGCCCGCTCCGGGGCGTGAACCTGGCCGGGCTGGCCACCGTCGCGCAGGGCGACGCGCGCTGGGTCAACGTCTCTGGCCTGGCGACGGTCGCGAACGGCGGGCTGCGCGGCATCAACCTCGCCGGGCTCGCCACCGTCGCGAACGGCGAGTTGCGCGGCATCAAC
>JADGGV010000215.1 GCA_019689775.1 Gemmatimonadota bacterium | reverse complement strand
GTCATTTGTGTATAATAGACAGCTGCAACAACGTTCCGGGGCGGGGCGGGCGCGTAGGACGCGGGGCCGGGCGCTCGGCGCGCCCGGCTCTTCCGACGTCCGCCCGATCCGTGTCGCTTTCACTTACGCTCACGTTCCCGCTCCCGGGCCTTCGGGCGTCAGCGGGAGCGGGAACTGCGAACGGAGTTGCCCGGCCGGACATCCGCGCGCGCCTCGCCGGGAAGCCGGGCGGTCGGGGCGCCCCGCCGCGCCTCCGGCGCGCTGGAACTCGGGAGCCCGGGGAGTTTATCGTAGCGCTATGTTCGACCGGTGTCTCTTCTGTCACCGCCAGCTGCCCCGGAACGAGGAGCTGGGGCACCTTCCGCACGGGCGGCGCGTGGCGTTCGACCCGGTGCGCGGCCGGCTGTGGGCGGTCTGCCCGGCGTGCCGGCGCTGGAACCTGGCGCCGATCGAGGAGCGGTGGGAGGCGCTGGAGGAGCTGGAGAAGCTCACGACGGACCGCGCGAAGCTGCTGTCGCAGACGGACAACATCGCGCTGCTGAGGGTGGGCGAGCTGGAGGTCGTGCGCGTGGGCCGCGCGAACCTGACGGAAGAGGCGTGGTGGCGCTACGGGCTGGAGATGGTGCGGCGCCGGCGCGCCTACCAGATGATGTCCGTCGCCGGCGGCGCCATCGTGGCCGGGGTGCTGGTCGGCGGCGCGGCGGCCGGCGTCACCGTGTTCGGTGGGTGGTGGATCTTCGGGCGGGCGGCGCGCCAGTTCCCGAACCTGACGCGGGCGCTGAAGTTCGGCCGCACGGCGTGGCGCGGCCGGGCGACGTGCGTGCGCTGCGGCCGGGAGCTGAACGAGATCTCGTTCCGGGAGCGTGGCGCGCTCGTGCCGATGACGACCGGCGAGGACGAGGTGGCGGTGGGCTTCCGCTGCGTCGCCTGCGGCGCCGGGGTGGCGGATCCGGGCGCACTGCGACCGGCGTCGACGTCGCCCCTCCAGGCGGCGGCGCGGCCGGGCTTCATCCTCCACGGCGCGGAAGCCGAGCACGTGCTGCGGCGGGTGCTGGCGTACCACAACTATCGCGGCGGCCGGGAGACGCAGGTCCGGGAGGCGACCCGGCTGATCGAGGAGGCGGGCTCCGCGGCGGCGCTGTCGCGCCTGGTCTCGCGGGCGGGCCGTCTCTCGGCGCTCGGCTCGACGGAGGCGATCGCGTTCGAGATCGCGGTGAACGAGGAACGCGAGCGTCAGTTGCTGGAGCTGGAGCTTGCCGAGCTGGAGGCGCGCTGGCGCGAGGAGGAGGAGCTTGCGGCCATCGTCGACGGCGAGCTGACCTGGGTGCCGGGGCCGCGGCCGGCGTGAGGGGCCGGGGCGGTCGGCGGCCGTGCCCCTCTTGATCCGTCGGCCCCTCCGATGAACGTTGTTCGCGCACCCCGCCACAGCGCGACTCGCCGGCGCGTCCGGGCGGGCCCCTTCCGCACGCGGAGAACCACCATGCGCATCGCCTCGCTGCCGCTGCTGCTGATCCCGGTCGCCGCCTGTGCCTCGGGCGCGCCGGCCGCGCTGGAGACGCCGCCGGCGCCGCCGGCGCAGGTCACGTATACCGGGACGACGACCGAGGTCCGGCTCTCCGGCGACAACACGCCGGTCTCGACGGTGGTGGACGCGCCGCTCGACGAGACGTGGCGGGCGGCGCTGTCGACGTTCGCGGCGTTCGGCTTCAAGCCCGACCAGCTCGATCCGAGCCAGCACCAGGTCGCGACGCAGGGGCACCGGGCCCGGCGGACGCTGAACGGCGTGCGGCTCTCGGAGCTGTTCGACTGCGGGTCGACCATCACGGGCAACGTCGCGGACAGCCATATGCTCCGGATGAGCGTGGAGCTCGGCGTCGCGGCGGCCGGCGCGCGCTCGTCCAGCGTCGCGACCCGGGTCAATGCCGTGGCGTACCCGGTCGAGGGGACGAGCACCGAACCGATGCGCTGCGGCTCGAAGGGCACGTTGGAGAAGCGGATCCTGGAGGAGATCAAGGCGCGCGCCGTGAAGCGGTAGTCGTGCGGAGACGGCAGGTGCACGCGAGCCCCGCGGGTCGGTGGACCCGCGGGGCTCGCGCGCTTCGGCGGCGCCGTCAGCGCCAGCGGAAGATGGCGAGCGCCGCCGCGAAGGAAGCGACGCCCCAGGCGAGCGCGATCGTGACCGGTCCGGCGACCGCGGCGAGCGTCGCGCCATCGTTCATGATCGCGCGCAGCGCATCCACGACCGCGGTGAGCGGGAGCGCGCGGATCAGCGGCTGCATGATCGCCGGGAAATGCTCGGCCGAGAAGAAGACGCCGGAGAGGATCCACATGGGGAGCGAGACGACGTTCATGAGCCCCATGACCGCCTCCTGCGTGCGGGCCCGGCTGGCGACGAGGAGGCCGATCCCGCTGAAGACCATGGCGCCGAGGATGGCGACGGCGAACACCGCGGCGATCGAGCCGTGCACGCGAACGTCGAAGGCGTAGCGCGCGAAGAGGAGGAGGCTGCCGACCTCGAGGACGAGGAACGACAGGCGCGCCAGGATGAACGAGAAGAGGAACTCGCTCTTGCGCATCGGGGTGGCGAGGAAGCGCTTGAGCAGCTTGCCGGTGCGCATGCGCACGAGCGCGAAGCCGACGCCCCAAAGCCCGGTGCCGAGCAGGTTGAACGCGATGAGGCCCGGGATGAGGAAGTCGATGTAGCGGGCGCCGGGGGCGGTGACGCGCTCGATGCGGGCGGGCGGCGGCAGCGGGCGCCCGGCGAGCGGCGCGAGCGCCTCGTCGGCGGCGAGGCGCGCCAGGCGGCTCTCGGGCCGCGTCGGGTCGAAGCGGTAGTGGAGGCCGTCGGGGCGGGAGGCGACGACGAGCGCGACGCGGCCCTTGCGCAGCGCGTCGTCGACGGCGTCCGACGGCAACACGAGCGCCCGGACGCCCTCGGCGTGGCCGAGCGCCGCGGCGAGCCTACCGGCGTCGGCGCCGGCCGCGACCCCGATTGCGACGACGTCGGGCCCGCGGTTGCGGAACGCGACGCCGAGCCCGACGGCGAGGAGCACGGGGAAGACGAAGGTCCAGAAGACGGCCTCCTTCTCCCGCAGGAACTCGCGGAACCGGGCGAGCGTGAGCTGAGCGAGGGGCGAACGATCGAGACGGCTAGCCATCGCGGAGCTGCCTTCCGGTGTGGGCGACGAAGACGTCCTCGAGCGTCGCGTGGTGCGTGCGCAGGTCGGCGAGGCCGGTGCCGTGGCGCCCGAGCGCGTCGAGGAGCGCGGGGAGCGCGGCGTGCGGCTCGCGCACGACGAGCTGGACGGTGCCGTCGCGCTGGTGGAGCGCGGTCACGCCGGCGAGCGCGAGCAGCTCCTCGCGGGGCGGCAGCGAGGCGCCCTCGGGGAGTGAGAACTCGATGATGTGCTCGGCGTCGAGCGAGGCGATCAGCTCCTGCGGCGAGCCGAGCGCGATGATGCGGCCGCGGTCCATGATGCCGACGCGGTCGCAGAGGCGCTCGGCCTCCTCCATGTAGTGCGTCGTGAGGACGACGGTGCCGCCGCCGGCGCGATACGCCTCGACGAGCTCCCAGAGCGCGCGCCGGGATTGCGGGTCGAGCCCGGTCGTCGGCTCGTCGAGGAAGAGCAGATCGGGCGCGCCGACGAGCGCGCACGCTACGGAGAGGCGCTGCTTCTGGCCGCCGGAGAGCCGCGAGACCCAGGTCTTGCGCTTCTCCGTGAGCTGCACGGCCTCGAGGATCTCGTCGACCTCGCGGCCGCGGCGGAAGAAGCTGCGGAACAGGCGGATCGTCTCCTCGACGGTGAGTTTCTCCGGGAGCTGCGTCTCCTGGAGCTGGATGCCGATGCGCTCGCGGAGCGCGCGCTCGTCGTGGTCCCAGCTCAGGCCGAAGAGGCGGACGTCGCCGCCGTCGCGCTCGAGCAGCCCCTCCAGGATCTCGACGGTCGTCGTCTTCCCCGCCCCGTTCGGGCCGAGCAGGCCGAAGCACTCGCCGACACGGACGTCGAGATCGATCCCGTCGACGGCGACCAGCTCGCCGTAGCGCTTCACGAGGCCGCGGCAGCGGACGGCGCTCTCGACGCCGGGCGGCGCGATGGTGGTTTCAAGCATGGTAGAACGGTAGCCGACCGACGGGCGGCGCGGCAATGGGGCGCCTGCGTTGGCGCGCCCTCGCGGCGACGGTTATGCTGTGTCCGGCGGCCGACGGGCCGCGCGATCCCACCCCAAACCGAAGACCGATGATGCTGCTGAATCGAGTGCGCCACGCGCTGTCGCTCGTCGCCGTGCCGTGGCTGGCGGCGGCGCCCGCGCTTGCGGCCCAGGCGTCGCCGCTCCAGGGGATCGACGCCGAGGTCGCGCGGGCGATGCGCGCCTTCGAGGTGCCGGGGCTCGCCGTCGCGGTGGTCAAGGACGGGCGCGTGCTGCTGGCGAAGGGGTACGGTGTGCGGGAGCTGGGGAAGCCGGAGCCGGTCGACGAGAACACGGTCTTCCAGATCGCCTCGAACACGAAGGCGTTCACGACGGCGGCGCTCGGGATGCTGGTGGACGAGGGGAAGCTGCACTGGGACGACCGGGTGATCGACTACCTGCCCTGGTTCCGCCTGTACGATCCGTACGTGACGCGGGAGTTCACGATCCGGGACCTGCTGACGCACCGGAGCGGGCTGGGGCTGGGCGCCGGCGACCTCCTCTGGCTGAACTCGGACTACGGCCGGCAGGAGATCGTGCGACGGCTGCGGGCAGTGCCGCCGGCGACGAGCTTCCGGTCGGCGTACGCGTACGACAACGTGCTCTACATCGCCGCGGGCGAGGTGGTCGCGGCGGCGTCGGGGACGAGCTGGGACGACTTCATCCGGGACCGGATCTTCGCGCCGCTGGGGATGCGCACGGCGAGCACGAGCGTGCGCGCGTTCCGGCCCGGGGACAACGTGGCCGTACCGCACGCGCGCATCGACGGCACGCTACAGGTGGTGGCGCGCGACACGGTGGACAACATCGGGCCGGCGGGCGCCGTCAACGCCAACGTCGCCGAGCTTGCGGTCTGGATGCGGACGCAGCTCGACTCCGGCCGCATCGCCGGGACGGACCGGCGCCTGTGGACGGCGGCGCGGACGCGGGACTTCTGGACGGGGGTGACGATCATGCCGATCGGCTCCGCCGCCCCGGAACTGAAGGCGTACCAGCCGAACTTCGCCGAGTACGGTCTCGGCTGGAACCTCCGCGACTACCGCGGCCGGAAACTGGTCACGCACACGGGCGGGCTGTCGGGGATGACGTCGCGGACGTTGCTGGTGCCGTCGGAGCGGATCGGGATCGTCGTGCTCACGAACTCGGAGTCGCCGGCGTCGACGGCGCTGGCGTGGACCATCCTGGACCGCCTGCTGCGCGCACCGGCCACCGATTGGATCGGCGGCTTCCGGGCGGCGCAGCGGCGGGAGGAGCAGGAGGCGGCGGACGTGGAGCGGAAGGCGCAGGCGGCGCGGGCGGCCTCGTCGCGGCCGTCGCTGCCGCTGGAGCGGTACGCGGGCCGCTACGAGGACGCGATGTACGGCGAGGCGACGATCACGACCGAGGCGGGCCGGCTGGTGCTGCGCTTCCGTCATTCGCCGGCGTTCACGGCGGACCTGGAGCACTGGCAGTACGACACGTTCGTGGCGCGCTGGCGCCGCGCCAACATCCCGGACGCGTACGTGACGTTCTCGCTGAACCCGGACGGCAGCATCGCGAGCTTCCGCATGGCGGCGGTCTCACCGCTGGCGGACTTCAGCTACGACTACCAGGACCTGCGCTTCGTGCCGGCGCCGGCAGCGTCGGCGGCGGAGCGGTAGGTCGCCGCGGAGGATGCGTCGATGACCGAGGCCACGAGCGCCGGGCGGCGGACCCGGCTCGCCGGATACCTGTTCGCGCTGGGCGCGGGCGCGCTGTGGGGGACGACCGGCCCGCTCAGCACCGCGCTGTACGCGGAGGGCGGGCAGCTCACCTCCGTGGGCTTCTGGCGGGTGCTGCTCGCCGTGCTCGGCTTCGCCGTGGTCGGCGTGTTCCGCCGCGAGCTGTGGCGGATCGACCGCAAGGGCGTGCTCGTGGTCGGGCTGCTCGGCGGGGCCCTCGTCGCCGTCTTCGAGGTGGCGTACCAGTATGCGATCGCCGGCGTCGGCGTGGCGCCGGCGGTCGCGCTGCTGTACACGGCGCCGGTGATCGTCGCGGTCCTCGCCCGCGTGCTGCTGGGTGAAGCGCTCACGCCGCTGCGGCTGCTGCTGGCCGCGGCGGTCATGGTCGGCGTCGCGCTAGCCGTGCACGGCGGGCCGGAGGCGACGGCCGGGCGCAGCCTGGTCGGTCCGTCGGCGCGCGCGGTCGGGATCGCGAGTGGGGCGCTCGCCGCGCTGTCGTACGCGGGGAGCACGCTGATGGCGCGCTGGGCGGTTCCGCGCTACGGCAGCGCGCGGGTCCTGTTCTGGGAGCTGCTCGGCGGCGTGGTCCTCCTGGCCCTGCTCCTCCCGCCGACCGGGCACCCGATCGCCGCGCCGGGCTCGGCGGCCGGCTGGGCCTACGTCGCCGCGCTCGGCATCGGCGCCGTGGTCCTGGCGAACTTCTGCTTCTTCGCCGGGGTCCGCCGGATCGATGCGGCGCCGGCGGCGGTCGCGGCGAGCGCCGAGCCGGTCGTCGGCGCGCTGCTCGCGCTCGCGCTCTTCGGCCAGGGGCTGACGGCAAGCGGCTGGGTCGGGCTCGCCATGGTCGTGGGCGGTGTGGCGGGCGGCTACCGCGCGGAGGCGGAGCCGTCGGCGGCGCCGGCGGGCGCGGCGGCTCCCGCCGCGGAGTGACGCGCGGCAACGGAAACGGGGCGGGGGCGGGGGGGGACCCCCCCCCCCCCCGGGAGGTGGACCGGGGCGCGGCGCCCCCCC
>JADGGV010000214.1 GCA_019689775.1 Gemmatimonadota bacterium | reverse complement strand
GGGCTCGAGCGCGGGCTCACTTCGGGGGACTACGGGCGCGGGCCGGGGAGTTGCCGGGCTGCTCCGGAGTGCCGGGCGCGGTATCGGCTCGTTCACGGCGTGCCGATCGCCCCCCTTCCCCTACGCCTGCCACCGCGTCGGCCTCGAACCCGCTGGCCGAGCGCAGCTCCCCGCTGCCCTTCGTCAAGCGCACCCAATCCGCCAACGGTCGGGGGCGGGCGAGGCCGGTGGCGGATCGGGTGTGGTATACGAACTCGATTCGCCAGCGGCGGTCGAGCGCCGAGCGCGCGTGGCGGATTCGGTGCGCTGGACAGACACGATCCGCCAACCGTGCGGCGGCCGTGCACGGTTGGCGGATTGGCACCACGAACGACGCCCGGGCCGGGCGCGCGGCCCGAGTTCGCCCCGTCCGGGTCGAGTCCCGATGTCGGACCCGCGGTCACATCCCACGTCCGCACCGAAGCGACGGCCCGGGCTCGTGCCCGACCGACGCTGGCACGCTACGACCGGCCCGTGCGGCTCCGCGTGCCGCCGCGGAGGTACGCCGCGGCGGCGCGGGCGGCGGCGATCCCGTCGTCGATCGAGGCGCGGGCGATGCCGGGCGCGCCGCGGCGCGCGGAGCCGGCCGCGAACACGCCGGGGGCGCTCGTCTCGCGGGGCAGCGGGCGGCGCGCGAGCGGCCACGCCGCGCCAGCGGCCGGATCGTCGCCGGTCGGAACGAAGCCGCGCTCGTCCAGCGCGAGCGTGCCCGCGAGCCAAGCCGTCCGCGGCTCGCCCACGCCGACGACGAAGAGCGCCGTGGCGTTGCGGAACCGGGTGCGTCCGGACACGCGGTCGCGCAAGGCGAGCGCCTCGACGCGCTCCACGCCGAACACCTCCGCGACCTCGGTGTTCGGCCGGAGCGAGACGTTCCGCGCCGCGCGGAGGCGCGCGGCGAGGCCCGCGGGAAACGGGTCGCCGCCGAGCGGCCCGGGCGCGAGGACGACGACGCGGCGGCAGCGGCGCGCGAGGCGGAGCGCCGCGGCGGCGGCGGCGACGACGTCGCCCGTGACGAACACGTCCGCGGCGCACAGCGACTCCGGCAGCGCGGCCGGGACACCGAAGTGCACGCCGCTGCCACGCAACTCGTGGAGCCCCGGGACCGGCGGCCGGGGCAGGTCGACGCCGACGGCGACGAGGGTCGCGCGGGCGACGAGCGTGGAGGCGTCCGCGAGCTCGAGCGTGGCGGCGGCGCCCCGCGCCTGGAGCGCGCTCACGCCGACGCCGGCGCGGATCTCGGCGCCGAAGCGCCGGGCCTGCTCGGCGGTGCGCTCGGCCAGCTCCGCGCCGCCGAGCCCGACCGGATGGCCCGGGACCGCCTCCAGGCGACGCAGCTCGCGCAGGCTGCCGCCCGGCTCGCCTCGCTCCAGGACGGTGACGCGCAGCCCGTCGCCCGCGGCGCGGATCGCCGCGGCGAGACCGGCCGCGCCGGCGCCGACGATGGCCAGATCGACCTCGACCATGGCTTCTCCTTCGGGGTGCGCACCCCGCCGGGCCGCGGCGGCCCGGCGGGCGGGCCCGCTACAGGTCCAGGTTGAACGTCACGCTGTCGGCGCCGGCGGCGGTGGCGATCCGGAACTTCAGCTCCCACCAGCCGCCCATGTTGAACTTCACGCCGTCGACCTGATACGTCCCCGCGCCCAGCGCGCGCGTCACGCGCGGGCGAGTGGGAAGCCCGTGGCCGTGCTGCGGCATCCCGCCGTCCACGGTGATCGCGGCGCCGTCGAGCGGCTGGCCGGCGGCGTCGCGCAGCCGCAGCCGGACCGTCTGCATCCGCCCGACGCGGAGCGGCTGCTCCGGCTCGAGCGTCGCCTGGAAGCGCCCGCCGGCCGAGGTGCGCGGGCCGAACCCGAACTCCGAGGCGGCCGGGCGCGCCGGGCCCCGGTGCAGCGCGCCCATCACCCCGCCGCACGCGCCGACTCCGACCGCGACCAGCAGCCCGAGCGCCAGGCGCCGGGCCGCGCGGCCCAGCACGATGCCGACTTTGGCTCTATCGTTCGACATGATCCCCTCCCATGATTGGGTTGGCGTCCGCCGCTACACGACGCCGCCGAACCACCCCGGCGGCGACGGGTAGAAGCTCGCGCCCGTGGCAGGGAGAGGGATTGAACGGAGCGGCTGGGATCGTTGAACGAACCGGCTGTCGTCGGCGGCGGGCGACGGCGGCCGCACGCGAGGACGGAGATGACGAGCGCCCCCATCTTCAACGGCTGGACGCCGCGGGCCTACTTCTGGGAGGGCGGCTGGATCGGTGTCGGCCGGGCCGGCGGCGTGGTGCCGCCGCACGCGCACCACGCGGTGCAGATCTCGCTCGGCCTCGACGGGCCGATCCGCCTGCGCGCCGGCGACGGGGACTGGGAGACGCACCGCGGCGGCATCGTGCTCCCCGACGTGACGCACTCGTTCGACGCGACGGGCACCGTCGTCGTCATGCTGTTCGTCGACCCGGAGTCGCGCGAGGGGCGCTGGCTGCGCCGGTCGCTCGCCGGGCCGATCACCGGCCTCACGGCCGAGCGCTTCGAGTGCTGCCTCCCCGGGCTGCGCGTCTTCCAGGACCGCCCGCTCGACGCGGCCGAGACGGCGCGGCTCGTGACCTCCGTCGTCCACAACCTCTGCGTCGGCCCGCCGCCCGCGCACCGGCTCGACGAGCGCGTCGCCCGGGCGCTCGAGGTCATCCGCCGGAGCGACGCGTCCAGGATCCCGCTCGACGACGTCGCCCGGATGGTGTTCCTCTCCCCGAGCCGCTTCGCGCACCTGTTCGCCGAGGAGGTCGGCCTGCCGTTCCGCCGCTACGTCCTCTGGCGCAAGCTCTCGCGCGCGCTCCAGGCCATCGGCCGGGGCAGCTCGCTCTCCGCCGCCGCGCACGCCAGCGGCTTCGCCGACTCCGCGCACCTCACGCGGACGTTCTACCAGATGTTCGGCATGGCGCCAACGGCCATGCTCGGCCGCGGAGAGCTGTACGAGATCCCGGCGCCGTTCGAGGTGGCCTCGGCGTGAGCCGCTCGCCCCGTCGCGCGGCGTAGGGGGACATCGTCGTCGCCCTACGGCTGCGCCGCCCGCTCCGGTGCGCCGAACAGCGCCTCGACCGCGCTCCACGGCGCGGGCGGGATGTGCATGGCGCCCACGCGCTCGGGGGTGATCCCCGCGCGCCGCACCGCCTCCCACACGTCCGACGCGTAGACCGTCGGCTCGCGCAGGTTCTGCACGTAGTCGCCCGCCCAGAGGAAGCGTGCGTCGCGGACGTAGGCGACGATGGCGCCCTCCGACCCCATCCCGTCCAGCGGCACGAGCCGGAGCGCGCCGCCCGCCGCGGCCGTCGGCTCCGCGACCGGGCGGAAGACGAGGCGCGCGCGGTCGCGGCGTCGCTCGAGCAGGTCCGGCCGCTCCGTCCAGCGCCGGGCGACCACCCGCTCGAGGAACGCGCGCGACGCCGGGTGCGAGTAGACGACGGCGCCGTTCGCGACCCAGAAGCGCACGCCGGCGATGTGCGGCCAGGCCAGGTCGGTGACGACGAGCGCGACGGGGTGCCGGCCGGCGAAGAGGCGCGCGATCCACGCGGAGTCCTGGCGCGCGCGGACCTCGCCCAGCGTCGCGTCGAGCACGAAGACGGTATCGCCGACGAGCGCGACGGCGCTCGTGTACATCGGCGAGCGGAGCAGGAACGCGTGCTCGCCGACGCGGACCGTGTCGGGCTCGCGGGCGAGCATCTTCGCCAGCGCGTCGCGCATGTCCATGGACGGGGCAGGGAGGCGGAGCGAGGGCGCGCTGTCGGCCGGGACCGCGTCGATGCCGGAGATGGTCCTCGAGCGCTCGAGCTGGCCGTCGAGGATGCGGTAGCTGGAGCCGGGATAGCGCAGCTCGCCGGCGAGGATCCAGTTCGCGTAGACGTACTCGGCGCGGACCCGCCCCCACAGCTCGTGCGGCTCCGTCTTCACGTAGGCGACGGGGACGCCCGTCTTCGGGTCCAGGTAGAGCCGCTCCTCGCCGTCGGCGGTCGTCCGGGCGAGGACGAGCCGCGGGAAGTCGCGGTAGGCGCAGCGGCCGAGGACGCGCGCGTCGCCGGCGGCGAGCCACTCCGCGACCACGGTCGCGACGTCGAGCGGCCGGTCCGCGGCGGCGAGCCCGAACATCCCCGGCGCGGGCGCCACGGCCGTGTCGCGGCGCAGGTAGACGCCGCGGTCGCCGGCGAGCCATTCCATCCGGGGGAGCTGGCTCTCGATGTAGGTGGTCTCGTCCGTCCAGCGGCGCATGCCGGCGGCGGGGTCGATCCAGCTCTCGCGCCGGGAGATGGTGGCGAAGAACGGCGCATACGTGCGGTCGGACTGGTGCAGCTCGTGGCGCACGTCGGCGTGGCGGATGTGGAGGAGCCGGCCGCCGAGGCGTGCGATGCCGATGGCGCCGGCGGCGCGGCGGAGCGCGGCGGCGGCGCCCGTGTCGGGTTCGGCCCCGCGGGCGATGCCGGCGGGTGCGCACTCCGCGCCCTGGCCGGCGGCGGCCGCCGTGGCGGAGCGCGTGAAGGCCGGCGCCGGCGCGGCGGGGCCGGCGGTAGGGACGGTGAGCAGGCCGGCCGCGAGCGCGGCCGCGGCCATGCCGTGGCGCGAGCGCCGCGGCGTGCTGCGACATGTCATGGATCTTCCGGGGTTCGAGTCGTGGTGCCCGCCGGGCCGCGGCGCGCGCGGCCGGGGCGGGCGGGGAAGCTGCGGCGGCAAGCGCGGCCCGGCCGCTCCGGTGCAGCGAGCGGTCGTGCGCGGGCGGCGAGCGGTCCAGGCGACGCGGCGGGCGGCGGCGACGTCGCCTTCGGGAGGCTCGCGCCGGGATGCGGGCCGGGGCGTCGGCTTTTGCGCGGGGCGGCGCGGCGCCATCTTTCCCGCCCCATGGACCGCACGGACCGCCACGGCCGCGGCCGGCCGCTCGCGCTCGAGTACGGGGTCTCCGCCCTGGTGTGGACGCTGTTCGGCGTCCTGTCCGCGGGGCAGGCGTACCTGGGCTACGCCGCCGGTGGCGAGGCGCCCCCGCCGCTCGGCGCCCTTGCGCTGCTCCAGCTCGCGCCGGACGCCGTCTGGGCGCTGGCGACGCCGGGAATCCTGGCGCTCGCGCGTCGCTTCCCGCTCCGGCCCCGACCGGCCCGTGCGCTCGCCGTCCACCTCGGCGCGGCCGCGGTGCTGTTCGTCGCATCCGCGCTCGCCTACGCCGCCGCCGCCCACCTCGCGCCGCTCCGGCCGGACCAGCCCGCGAACCTGTGGCTGATGCTCCTGGCGACGCGCATCACCGGCACCGTCGTGCTCTACGCGTGCGTGCTGGCGGTCGGGCTCGCGCTGGACTACCAGCGGCGCCTGCGCGAGCGTGAAGTCCACGCCGCGCAGCTCCAGGCGCAGCTCGCCTCCGCGCGCCTGGCCGCGCTGCGCTCCCAGCTCCACCCGCACTTCCTCTTCAACGCGCTCAACACGGTGGCGATGCACCTGCGCGAGGCGGGGAGCGAGGAAGGGCTGGACGTCGTCGTGAAGCTGAGCGAGCTGCTGCGCCGGATCCTGCGCGACGACGCAGACGAGACGACGCTCGCCGGCGAGCTGGAGCTGCTCGAGCTGTACCTGGCCGTGGAGCGGGCTCGCTTCGCCGACCGGTTGCGCGTCGAGGTGGACGCCGAGGAGCGGGCGCGCCGGGCGCGGGTGCCGGTGCTGCTCCTCCAGCCGCTCGTCGAGAATGCCGTGCGGCACGGCATCGCGCGCTCCAGCGCGAGCGGGCGGCTCCGCATCGCGGCGGCGGTCGCGGGCGAGCGGCTCCGCATCGTCATCTCGGACGACGGGCCGGGCTTCCCGGCCGGCGCGCGCGAGGGCGTCGGGCTCGCGAACACGCGCGCCCGGCTGGAGCAGCTCTACCCGGGCGCGCACCGGCTCGTGATCGGCGATGCCCGGCCGGGGACGGAGGTGCTGCTGGAGCTGCCGTTCCGGCCGGCGGCGGACGAGCCGGCGGAGCGGATGCGGGAGGCGCATGGAACCGATTCGTACGCTCGTCGCTGACGACGAGCTGGTCGCGCTCCGCGGCGTGAGCCGCCTGCTCCAGCGCGCGCCGGACATCCGCCTGATCGGCGAGGCGCGCACGGGGACGGAGGCGGTCGAGATCATCCGCGCCGAGCGCCCCGAGCTGCTCTTCCTCGACGTGCAGATGCCCGACCTGGACGGCCTCGGCGCCATGGCCGAGCTGGCGCCCGAGGAGCGGCCGGTCACCGTCTTCATCACTGCCTACGAGCGCTACGCGCTCCCCGCGTTCGACGTGCAGGCCACGGACTACCTGCTGAAGCCGTTCAGCGACGCGCGCTTCCACGCCGCACTCGAGCGCGCGCGGGAACAGGTGCTGCTGCGGCGGATGAGGGCGGCGACGGATCCCGGCGTGGGCGCGCCGCCGGGCGTGCGCCGCGGGCACGGTGAGACGATGGGGGGCGCGGCGGGAGCGGGCGCGGAGCACGCCGCGGTGGTGAGCGCCGCGGGGACGACCGGCAGCGCCGGCGCCCTGGCCGCCGGGCACGTCGCGCCCGCGCCGGTGGGGTCGACGGGCACGGCGCCGGCCGCCGCCCCGGCCGGGCGCTACCTGACGCGCCTCCTCGTGCGCCGGGGCGGGCGCATGACGTTCGTGCCGGTCGACGAGATCGACTGGATCGCCGCGCGCGACTACTGCGTCGAGGTGCACGTGGGACGGGAGTCCCACGTGCTGCGCGAGTCGCTCACGGAGCTGGAGCGGCGCCTCGACCCCGAGCGCTTCGTGCGCGTGCACCGCTCCGCGCTCGTGAACCTCCTCCGCGTCCGCGAGATCCAACCGTACTTCAACGGCCAGTACGTGCTCATCCTGCGCAGCGGCGCGCGCGTGATGGTCAGCCGGCGCCGGCGCGCCGCGCTCGAGCACGCGCTCGGCCAGAAGCTCTGAGGCCCCATCACCCCTCCCCGAACGCCCACCACCGCTCCGCCCCCAGTCTCTTATACACAA
>JADGGV010000213.1 GCA_019689775.1 Gemmatimonadota bacterium | reverse complement strand
CCGCCCCCTGCCCCGCCCACCGGGCATGGCCGCTCCTCCTCCGGGGCTCATCCCTTCAGCACGCCCAACGGCTTCAGCCGGGCGACCTTCCGCGCGATCCCCGCCCGGTGCACCACCTCCACCACCTCCGCCACGTCCTTATACGCCTCCGGGACCTCCTCTGCGATCGTCGCGTACGACGCGGCCCGGACCTCGATCCCCTGGGCGCGGAACTCCTCCCGCAGGTTGCGACGGCGCACCAGCTCCTTCGCCTTGTGCCGGCTCAGGCGCCGCCCCGCGCCGTGACACGCCGAGCCGAACGTCTCCGCGTACCCGGTGGCCGTGCCGACGAGCACGAACGACTGGCGCGCCATGTCCCCCGGGATCAGCACCGGCTGCCCCACGTCGCGCAGCGACGCCGGCACCTCCGGGTGCCCGGGCGGGAACGCCCGCGTCGCCCCCTTGCGGTGCACGCACAGCTCCCGCTCCCGCCCGTCCACCTCGTGCCGCTCCAGCTTCGCCATGTTGTGGGCGACGTCGTACACCAGCCGCAGCCCCAGTTCGCTCCACGGGCGCCCGAATACCCGCGCGAACGCCTCGCGCACGCGGTGCGCCATCACCTGCCGGTTCGCGAACGCGAAGTTCGCGGCCGCGTTCATCGCGCCGAGGTAGCGCGTCGCCTCGGGCGAACCGAGCGGCGCGCACGCGAGCTGACGGTCCGGCAGCTCGATCCCGTAGCGCCCCGCCGCCGCCAGCATGAGCTGGAGGTAATCGTCGCACACCTGGTAGCCGAGCCCGCGCGAGCCCGAGTGGATCAGCACCGTCACGGCCCCGGGCTCCAGCTCCAGGCGTCGGGCGACGGCCGCGTCGTACACCTCCTCCACGCGGCCGATCTCGATGAAGTGGTTCCCCGAGCCGACCGTCCCGAGCTGGCTTCGCCCGCGCTGCACGGCGCGCTCGCTCACCTGCTCCGGGTCCGCGCCCGGCAGCGCGCCGCACGCCTCGGTCCGCTCCAGGTCCGCTTCCGTGCCCCACCCCTGCCGCACGGCCCACGCGGCGCCCTCCCGCAGCACCGCATGCACGTCCGGATCCGTGAGCGCGCCGCGCTCGTAATGCGAGCCGACGCCGGCGGGCACGTCGCGCATGATCTGGTTCATCAGCGCCGCTATCCGCCCCTCCGCCTCCGAGGCCGGCACGTCCGAGCGCAGCAGCCGCACGCCGCAGTTGATGTCGTAGCCGACGCCGCCCGGGCTCACGATCCCGCCCTCCGCCGCATCGAACGCCGCCACCCCGCCAATCGCGAAGCCGTAGCCCCAGTGGATGTCCGGCATCGCCAGCGACCGGCCGACGATCCCCGGCAGGCACGCGACGTTCTCCACCTGCCGCAGCGCCTCCGTCCCCCCGCGCAGCAGCTCCTCCATCAGCGCGGCGTCCGCGTAGACCAGGCCCTCGACCCGCATCGCGCCCCGGCGCGGCAGGCGCCAGCGATACGCGTCGATCGCCTCCACGCTCGGCGCCGCGGCGCCGGGACCCGCCGGCGCGCTCGAGTTCACCGCCATGCCCCCTCCCTCGTTCGCTCCGCGACGTCGGTGCGGCTCAGTCCTCGAGGACCAGCCGCAACGCGTACAGCAGCGCGATCCCGCCGATCAGCGCCGCCAGGTGCACGATGCTCGCCCGCGCCCCGGCATGCCGCCGCACCTCCGGGATCAGGTCCGACGCCGCGATGTAGATGAAGTTGCCCGCCGCGAACGGCAGCAGGAAGGCGACGTCCACGCGCGCCGACGCCACGTACGTCAGGAGGCCGCCGAGCAGGAACGTGAGGCCCGAGAGCAGGTTGAACGCCAGCGCCCGCGCCTTCGGCCAGCCGCCGTGGACCAGCACGCTGAAGTCGCCCAGCTCCTGCGGCACCTCGTGCGCCGCCGCGGCCAGCCATGCGCCGATCCCCAGGCGCACGTCGGCGATGAACGCGCCCGCGATCGCCAGGCCGTCGAGGAAGTTGTGCAGCCCGTCGCCGATCAGGACCAGGTACGTCATCGGTCGGCGCGCCTCGGCCGGCTCGCGGCGGCAGTGGCGCCACTGGAGGAACTGCTCGATCGCGAAGAACGCGACGAAGCCGGCGAGCAGCCAGACGAGCACCCCCGGCGTCGCGCCGGCCTCCGCGAGCGCCGCGGGCAGGAGGTGGAGGAACGCCCCGCCGAGCAGCGTCCCGGCCGCGAACGCCACCAGCGGGAGCAGCAGCCGCGCGAGCGTCTGCGGCCGCAGCAGAAGCGTGACGACGCCGACCAGCGCGATCGCGCTCATCGCGAGGCTGCTCGCGACGATCCAGGCGAACGTCGTCACGGGGTGCGCCTCCGACGCCGTCCGGCGGCCCTGGCCGCCCGCGGTCGATCCCGGGCGACGCGGCGCGCGCTCACCGCCACTCGAGCGCCAGCCCATCGCCGCGGCCGACGACGCGCCCGCCGAACTGGCCGCACTCGCGGTCCAGCCGCGCCCGCAGCCACTCGCGCTCCGCCGCCGACGGCCGGACCAACTGGAAGCGGCGGATCCGCAGCGGCGTCATCTCGAGCCGCACCAGCCGGCCGCTCCCGGCGTCGACCGTCGGGAAGTACATGAGCACCAGGTCGTGCCGGAGCTCCTCGTAGCCGCGGATCCCCTCGTAATCGTCCACGAGGTCGCCGCAGCCGTAGAGGATCGGGCGGCCACGGTACACCTCGATCGCCTTCGGGTGATGCGACGAGTGCCCGTGCACTACGTCCACGCCCGCCCGGTCGATCAGCGCGTGCGCGAACCGCCGGTGCGCCGCCGGGATCTCGTACCCCCAGTTGCCTCCCCAGTGGATCGAGGCGACGACGACGTCGCCCGGCCGCTTCCAACCCGCCACCAGCCCGGCGATCTCCGCGACCGTCTCGTCCGAGAGATCGGCGAGGAGGTTGACGCCCGGCTTCCCCTCGGCGGCGGCCCACCCGCGCGGGATCCCGCTGTCGACCGTGCCGAAGCCGAAGACGAGCGCCGAGCCCCCGCGCTCCAGCGGCAGCACCGCCGGCGCCCGCGCCGCGGCGGCATCCCGGCCGGCGCCCGCTACCCGGATCCCCACCCGCCCGAGCACCTCCAGCGTTTCGATCAGCCCTCGCGCGCTCCAATCGAGCACGTGGTTGTTCGCCAGCACGCAGCAGTCGGTCCCCGCCACTGTCAGCACCGCCACGTTGGCCGGGTGCATCCGGTAGTTGATCCCCTTCGGGACCGCCGCCTCGCTCGTCGTGATGCTGGTCTCGAGGTTGATGATCCGCGCGGCCGGCCGGACCCGCTCCAGCACCGCGAGCGCATCGCCCCAGACGTAGCCGGGCTCGACCGGCCGCGAGATCGGCCCGCTGGCCGCCTCCGCGAGCGCCACGTACTCCTCCGCCGACGTCACGAGCCCCTCGTACAGGTCCGGCGGGCACGGGTGCGGAAGCACCTGGTCGATCCCGCGCCCGGTCATCACGTCGCCGCTGAGGAAGAGCGTGGTCTCGCCGTGCTCGCTCATAGAGCGAACGCGCCTCTCCGTCCGATCCCCGACACGGGCGCGCCGGGGCGGTGGGTGCGGCGCGGCCCGGGCCCGTGGACCGGCCGTCCGCCCCGCCCGCCCGCGGGCTCACGCCACGTAACGCAATCGCGCGCCGACGCCGCCCTCCCGGTCGAGCGCCTCGGCGGCGACCTCCGCCACCTCCTCCACCGCGGCGCCCTGCCCCAGCGCCAGCGCCACGAGACGGTCGACCAGCTCGGGCGCGACGCGCGTCAGCCCGCGCGACAGCACCAGCGTCTCGACGGCGCCGGCGCGCAGCGCGCGCTCCGTCGGCTCCGGCCCGACGCACGCGCGTCCCGCCGCGGCCGTCGCCTCGAGCACGTCCGCCACCAGCCGCCGCTGGAGCCGCAGCGAAAGCTCCGATGCCGCCGCGTCCACCGCCTGGCGGATCTCCGCGCCGCTGGCGTCGACCGTGAGCCCCGGGACCTCCATTGCCCGGTCCGCCAGGCGCTCCGGGAGAGCGCGCATGATCGCCGCCGTCGCGTCGGCGCTCCCGGCAACGACGAGCAGGCCGTCGGCTCCCGCGCGGCCCGCCGTCGCGACGATCTCGCGCAGCAGGCGGCGCCACGCCTCGGCCGCCTGCCGCCGCGCGGCGTCGGTGCGCGGCTCGCCCCGAACCCCGGTCGTCGTCGCCGCGCGCTTCGCCGCGCCCGCCCCCCGGCCCCGCGGCTCCGGTTCCGCCACGAGGCGCTCCGCCTCGTGCAGCATGCCGAGACGGTAGTCGAGGATCCGCGCCATCCGCTGGTCGGCCAGGATCACCGTCACGGGCCGCGCCTGCTTCAGCGCGCGGATGTAGGGTGCGAGGTGCATGCCGCGCTCCCAGCGTACCAGATCGGGCATCGGAGCCGCGGATGCGCCCGCGAACCACACGCGCTCCGGCGTCGCGAAGCCGACCCAGCCCCGCTCCGGCAGCAGGCCGGCGTACCCGCTCAGCTCGTCCTCGAGGCGCCCCAGCGCCTCCTGGAACGCCTTCAGCTCCGCCGCATCCCCCGCGAGCCGCGCCTCGATCTCCCGGACCATCTGCTTCAGGCGGATGCGCCACGCCCTCCGCTCCGCCGGGTCCGTCTCCTCCGCGTTGAGGTAAACGCTCAGGACCTTGCGATCCCCAAGCTCCTGGTGCAGTCGCAGTACCTCATCCTGGGTCAGCATCGCACCGATCTCCTGCATCTCTCCCGCCGGCCGGTGTCGCGGCTGGATCCCGCGCGCTCCCGGCCTGGCCCCTCCCTCGCCCCGCGCGTCGGCTCCCGATGTCCTCGGCCCCGTCCGCCGCCGGCTCCGCGATCCTGCCGGAGATCGCCGCCAGCCCGCAGCTGGAACGAGCGCGTGGCCGCCCGGATGCGCCGGACCGACGGGGATTCGATCGGCCGTCGCGCGGCCGGACGCCTCTGGGTTCAACCTAGGTCGCGGCAGGCGGGCGAGCGTCAGGGGATCGCGGCAGGGTGCGTAGGGAAGGTCCCGTATCGCGACCGCCGCACGGTGGCGAGAGGTTCGGGGGGCGGCCGTCGCCGCGTCCGCACCGAGGACCGCCGCCTGCCAATGCGGGTCGGGGTGCGGCCGCCGGCCGGGCGACGAAGCGGCGGTTTCGGGGTGCGGAGGCTCTACGGACGGCCGGAGGTGGCGCGGCTCGATGGCCGGCTCGTCGCCTGGATCCGCGCGCTCGACTGGGCGCCGGTGCGACCCCTCGAGCCCCGTGGGCGCCCCTCGATCGAGTCCGGCTGCGGGCGCGCCCCTGGATGGCGGCGCCCCCCGCTCAGTTCCGCCCGGCGAACTCCGGCCAGATCTGCTGAAGCGTCCGGTACGGATCACGTCCGATCCAGAGCGGCACGTCCCGTTCCACCGCCCACGTGCTGGTGACGCGACCGGCCGGCTCGACCTCCCGGAAGTACCGCAGCAACTCCTCGCGTGTGGAGCCCATCACAATGGCCACCCGGCCCGGCTTCGGCCCCGGGCCGAAGAACCAGTAGCTGCCGATCGGCGCAATCGCGCCCGGCAGCCCGTACCTCCGCGCATAGAAGTCGATCGCGCCCGCCTCGCCGTAGTTGTCGGCGATCACCACCGCGTCCGCTCGGTCGGCCGGCGGCAGCGCGCTGTACACGCGCGCCACTGCGGCCGCCTGCTCCTCCCACCCCAGCATGTCGGCGTAGTCCTCCGGCAGCGGGAGCTGCGTCCCGCGGTTCGTCGTGACCGCCCGGGTCGCGCCGGCCGCGGCCGCGTAGCGCGCCATCGTCGGGGGCGGCAGCACGGGGAGCCCGAACGGGAGCGCGGCCACGCCGAACGCCAGCACGACCGCGACCGCGAGCGCGCCGAGCCCGCCCGCGATCCGCCGGAAGCCACGCGCCCGGAGCGCCTCGAGGCCGAGCCCGACGGCGGCGGCGCCCGCGCCGAGCAGCGCCGGGTAGATCGGGCCGATGTAGTAGCCCTTCCCGTGCAGCAGCCAGAGCACGACGAAGCTGGCCGCACAGCTCCACCCCACGGCGCGGTACGGCCGCATGGACGGCGCCGCAACGAGCCGCACCAGCCCGGCGAGGGCCAGGAGCAGCAGCGGCCCGAGCATCACCGCCTGCTCGAGCAGGAAGTCTGCGTAGCCGACGTGCACGAGCTGGGACCCGCGCAGGTCGCGCATCTGCTGCACGACCGGGAAGCCGAGCTGGACCTGTCCGACGATGCTCGGGCTGCCGAGCGCCAGCGCCACCGCCGCGGCGAGCCACGGCCACGGCGTGCGCAGCCAACCCCGCAGCGGAGAGAGGAGGATGCCGGCGAGTGCGCCCACGCCCAGGAACAGGATGCTGAACTTCGTCAGCAGCCCCAGCCCGCACGCCACGCCGAAGAGCAGCCAGTACGCCCGCGCGGCGCCGCCGCGTCCCGCCCGGCCGACCCGCGCCAGCAGGAGCAGCCCCACCGTCCACCAGAGCTGGTCGAGCACCACCGGCTGGAACAGATTCCCCGCGCGCAGGAAGAGGGGGTCGAGCGCCACCGCGAGCGCCGCCAGCGCCTGCGCGAACCGCCCGCCGCCGAACTCGCGCGCGAGCAGCGCCGCCAGGAAGATCAGGAGCGCGTGCGCGACCGCCGACGGCAGCCGGATCGCGACGAGGGAGCTGCCCAGCACGCCACGCGTCCACTCGGCCAGGAGCGCGATCATGGGCGGGAAATCCATGGCCCAGAGCCGCAGGTGGCGGCCCATCGCCAGGTAGAGGAACTCGTCCCGGTGCACGCCGTACGGCGAATACAGGTTCGTCAGCGCGTGCGCGCCGACGACGGCGAAGGCCAGCAGCAGCACCAGCCCGAGCGCCGCGGTTGGACGTGCCGGCCGCGGCGTCGGACCCGCGCGGCTCGGATCGAGAACGGTGGACATTCGGGCCTTCCTGGGTGGTGGCCGGGGGGAAACGCGTGCGCAACCCCGTACGGCCGCCCGCCGCGCCGGGTTTCCGCGCACCCGGCCAGGATACCCAACCGAGCCCGGCCTGCCCAGGGCCTCCGCCCGCCTTGCCGGAGCCGGCGCC
>JADGGV010000212.1 GCA_019689775.1 Gemmatimonadota bacterium | reverse complement strand
GGGGAAGCGAAGCCGCTTCTCGAAGGCGAGCCCGATCAGGGCAGCAACGACCGCCACGTCACCGATCGGCAGGCGGTAGGTCGTGATGACGAACGTGTAGACCAGGAACGCGACGAACGTGAGCGACCAGGACGTCTTCGCGAAGCGGGCGCGCAGGCGCACGAGCATGTCGCCGGCGGACTCGCCGGCGCGGCGGGTCGCCGGGATCGTCGTTCCCGCGGCCATCGGGTGGGCAGCGTCCGGTCGCGGTCGAGCGGACTGAAGTCTCATGGCGCCCTCGCCGCGGCGAGGAGGTCGGTTGCGGCGATCTCCTCACCCACGAGCGTGTGGTACAGCGCGGTCCAGCGCTGCCTGGCCGCATCCCAGGAGTAACGCTCCTCGCAGTCGCGCCGGCCCTCGTCCACGAGATGGCGGGCCAGCGCCGGGTCGTCCAGCAGGCGCGCGACGGCCCGGGCCATCGCCGGCGGGTCGTCGGTGGGGACGAGCAGGCCGTTGCGTTCGTGCTCGACGATATAGGGGATGCCGCCGGCCGCGGTGGTCACGACGGGGAGGCCGCTGCTGAAGGCCTCGATCAGCGAATGGGGCATGTTGTCTTCCCGCGAGCTGTTGACCAGGATGTCGGCGCGGTCGAACCAGTCGGCGACCTCGTCGTGCGAGACCGGCCCGTGGAACTCGACTCCCGCGATCCCCTCGGCGCGGACGAGCTCGCGGAGCATCCCGGCCTGGTCGCCGCCGCCGATGACGATCAGGCGGGCGTCCGGACGTTCCGCGCGGAGCAACGCGAACGCCCGGATCGTGTTCTCGACGGCGTAGAGGCGCTCGAGGAGTCGGCACGAGATCAACACCGGGCGGAGCGGATCGCGCCGGCGGAAGCGGAAGCGGCGCGTGTCGACGACGTTGTGGATGACCTCGCCGTCGAGGCCGAAGCGGCGGAAGAGATCCCGAAGGAACTCCGACGGGAAGACGAGCACCGTGCAGCGGCGCAGCACCCAGCGGACCCAACGCGCGCCGATGTGGGCGCCGGCTCGGCCGTCGCGGTAGTTCAGGATCACCGGCCGGCCGAAGAGCCGGGCGATCAGCACCGCGGGTGTCGTCGTCAACAGGAACGGCCAGAACGCCGCGGTGAAGACGTGCACGATGTCCGCGCGACGGACGCGTCGGATCAATCCAGCCAGGTAGAGCGGCATGCGCGCCACCGTCCGCACGCCGCGGATGCGCGTGAGCCAGGCCGGCAGCCGCGGATCGATCGGCTGGAGCTCGAGCCGCACGTCCGGATCGTCCGCGAAGCCGTGGACGAGCGTCCGGGCCTCGATCGCCTGCCCGCCCGTCATGTACTTCGGCGCGACCACGCAGACCCGGATCATACCGCCGCCAGCGCGCGTTCCGGTTCCGACGCGATCCAGCCGTCGTACCACTGCGAGAGATTCAGGAGGTTCCACAGGATCGTGTCGTAGTTCTTCCGTCCGCTCCGATGCGCCTCGAGCATCCCGTCCAGCGCGTCGTAGTCGAAGAGGTCCCGCTCCCGCAGCCGCGACTCCATGATCGAGCGGCGCGCGTACCCGGCCAGCGGGCCACGGAACCACTCCTTGACCGGCGCGCTGAAGCCCTGCTTCGGCCGGTCGATCACGTCGTCCGGGATGAGGCCGCGGACCGCCTCCTTCAGCAGGTGCTTCGTCCGCATCCCGCGCAGCTTCATGGCCTCGGGGACGTGGCTCGTGAACGAGACGAGCCGGTGGTCGAGGAACGGCACCCGCGCCTCGATGGACGTCGACATCGTGATCTTGTCCACGCGCATCAGCAGCAGCTCCGGGAGCCGGAGCTGGAACTCCTGATAGATCAACGTGTCGAGGAAGGTCGCGCCGGGGCGGCGCGCCCGGAGGTGCTCGGCGTTCGCCCTGACCAGCGGCACGCTCGAGATCGACGCCCACTCACCGCGACGCATGGCGTCGGACATCAGCTCCCGCTTCTCCGTCTCCCACGCGGCCACCGCGCCGCTCAGGAAGAGCGGCTCGTTGCGAGCGGCCCGCCGGAACAGCTCCCGCACTTCCCGCGGGACGCCGCTGGAGCGCAGGAGGGGGTCCAGGCCACGGTGCAGGATCGCGCGGAGGCCGCGCGGCAGGCGGCGGTACATCGGCCAGGCGCCGCGGCTGAGCTTGACGTACCGGAGATAATGCCGGTAGCCCGCGAACTGCTCGTCGCTTCCCTCGCCCACCAGCGCGACGATGGTGCCCGAGTCCCGGACCAGCTTCGAGACGTAGTAGAGCGGGATGCACACCCAGTCCGCCAGCGGCTCGTCCTGGGCGTGGATGAGCTGCGGGACGTAGGAGATCAGGTCGTGCTGGTCGATCAGGATCTCGTGGTGCTCCGTGCCGAAGTGCCGCGCCACGCGCCGCGCGTGCGCGACCTCGTCGTGTTCCGGCGCATCCGTGTAGCCGACCGAGAACGTGCGCAGCGCCCCGCCGTGCAGCCGCCGCACGAGCGCGGTGATCGTCGTCGAGTCGACGCCGCCGGAGAGGAACACCCCGAACGGGACGTCGGCCATCAACCGCTCGCGGGTGGCCTCCTCCAGCAGCCCGAGCACGTGGCGCCGGCACGCTTCCTCGCTCCGCAGAAGCTCCGGGTCCGGCGCCGGCGCATCCGCGAGATCCCACCACCGCTCCATCCGCACCTGCCCCCCCGCATCCACCTCGAGGAAGTGGCCCGCCGGCAGCTTCCGGATGCCGCGGAACATCGTGCTCGGCGCGGGCGTGGCCAGGAACGTGAGGTAGTGATAGAGCGCCGTGGGATCGAGGTCCCGCTCGACGCTCGGGTGCTGGAGGATCGCCTTGATCTCCGACGCGAACAGGAAGCGGCCGTCCGTCTGCGCGAAGTAGAGCGGCTTGATGCCGATCCGGTCCCGCGCCAGGAACAGCCGCCGGCGCCGCGCATCCCAGATCGCCAGCGCGAACATGCCGTGCACGCGGCGCAGCATGTCCGTCCCGTACTCCTCGTAGAGGTGCAGCAGCGTCTCCGTGTCCGCGCGGGAGCGGTAGATGTGGCCGCGGGCCTCGAGGTCCGGCCGCAGTCGGGCGTGGTTGTAGATCTCGCCGTTGAAGACGATCCAGACGGTGCCGTCCTCGTTGCACATCGGCTGGCGGCCGGCCGGCGAGAGGTCGACGATGCTCAGGCGACGGTGGCCGAGCGCCAGCGTGCCGTCCGGGCTCGTGTAGATGCCCGCGTCGTCGGGGCCGCGATGGCTCATCGCGTCCCGCATCCGCTCGATGATCGAGGGGTCGTCTCCGGCTTGCCAGCCGTAAGCGAAGCTCCCGCAGATGCCGCACATCGCTCAACCGCTCACTGCCGTGAGGTGCTCCACACGGACCCGACCGCCGCGCCCGCCGAGACGATCGTAGAGCCGCTCGAGCGCCGCCAGCGCGCGCTGCTCCGAGTACTCGTCCCGGGCGCGCGCCAGCGCGGCGGCACCCATGCGCCGGGCTCGGTCCGGATCGCCCAACAGCTCCGCGAGCGCAGCGGCGAGCGCGTCCGCGTCGCCGGGCGGCACGAGCAGCCCGGTCTGGCCGTGCAGCACCGCGTCCGGCACGGCGCCGACCCGCGTCGCGACCACGGGGCGCCCGGCGGCCATCGCCTCCAGCACCGTGTTCGGCAGCCCCTCGCTCGTGGAGCAGAGCACGGATACGTCGAAGAGGTGGTGCAGGTTCGGTTCGTTCGGCCGCCGCCCGGCGAAGACCACTGCACCCCGGATACCCAGCTCCGCGGCGAGTCGCTCCAACGGCCCGCGGCACTCGCCATCGCCGACGAGCACGAGCCTGAGCCCCGGGAAGGCGGGGTGGATCCGGGCCGCGGCGCGGAGGAGCGTCGCGTGGTCCTTGATGGGGAGCAGGTTGGCGACGATGCCGACGACCGGGCCGTCGCCGAGCCCGAGCTCCCGGCGTAGCGCCGCGCAAACCGCGGCGGCGGGCGGCGCGAACGCCGCCTCATCGAGGAAGTTCGGCACTACGGCGATGCGGCTGTACGGCAGGCCCTCCCGACGGTGCACCAGCTCGGCGACGGCGGGCGAGTTCGCCAGCGTCACGTGCGCGAGATGGTACGACGCACGCGTGGCCACCCTCCAGTGCAGGCCGGGGAACCCCTCCCACCAGCGCCGACTGGCGATGACCTTCGCTCCGGCCAGCCGAGCCCACGGCCCGCCGAAGATGTTGGTGTAGATGTCGTGCGCGTGGAAGATGTCGATCCGATGCCGGCGCAGATGCGCGGCCAGCCGCATGCCCTGCCGCGCCGTGGCCGGCGCGTACAGCGACGAGATCACGAAGTGGTCCACCGGCACGCCGGCCGCCTCGTAGCGCGCGACCAGGGGACCGTCCGCCTGGAGGCAGACGACGCGCAGCTCGAAGCGGTCGCGGTCCAGCCGCTCGGCGAGCCGGACCGCGTTCAGCTCCGTGCCGCCCACGTTCATGTTGTCGATGCCGAACGCGATCCGGAGCCGCCGAGATGGCCGCGGGCCGGCGCTCGCGCCGGCAGAGGCGGAGCGGCTCACGCGGGGAGCGCCGCGTAGACGCCGGGGATCACATCCCGGGCCACGCGCCGGGCCAGCGCCATCGCCTCGGCCTCCGACCCGGTGACGGGGACCACGATCCGGACGAGCGCCTCGTCGCTCCGGTGGCGCAGCGCCGAATCCCGGAGCAGATCCCACTTCACGCGGTACTCGTTGGCCTGGATCCGGCCACGCCCCTGGTACCAGTAGAGCACGAGCGCCCGCGCATCACCGTTCTGGATCAGGTACTCGTTGACCGGAACCGGCCCGCCCGGAGCGTCGATGGTCACGATCCTCGAGACCAGCGCCTGCCACCCTGCGCCCGGCAGACAGTTCTTCGGCGAGTGGATCGTCCGCCCCTGCATCTGCCGCTCGTAGTAGCCGACGTACACCGAGAAGGTGCTCCGCGCCACGTCCACCGTCGCGCCGACCGGCGTGTAGACGCGCAGGACGTACGACGACATCCCGGCCACCCGCTGCTCCGCCTCGTCGATCGGGATATCCTGACCGCGGAACCCCTCCACGACCCGCGGCACCGCCGTCTCCAGCGGCGCCCGGAGCGGCAGCGCACGTTGCCCCGTGATCCCCACGGTCAGCAGCGCGCCGATGGAGAGGATGCCGGCCGGGGCCCAGCGGAGACCCGCCGTCATGTGGCGCGCCTCCGGGCCAGACCTTCGATCCAGACCAGCAGCCAGGCCAGACCGCCGAGGAGCGCGAACGCCACGGTGAAGAGCGCCCAGCCCTCCGAGTAGTGCATCACGCCCTCACCGAGCGAGGGATCCACGTAGTAGACCAGGAAGCCGGTCAGGAAGATCCGGATCCCGTTCAGCAGCATCGCGATCGGAACGGCGAGCGCCACCAGCAGCAGGCGGCTCCACGGCGAGCGCAGCCACAGGCCGCCGATCAGAACGCCGAGCGCGAGCAGCGACGTCAGCGAGCGGAGCCCGCTGCACGCCTCGGTCACGAACAGGGACCGCCCCGGGAGCTGAATGACGTTGCCGGACAGGGCCACCGGCACGCGCCGCGCCGCGAGCATCCACGCGCCCAGCTTGGACGCCTGGAACTGGAGCGGCAGCGCGAGCGCGCCGGTCACCAGAGCGGGGAGCGGGATCGACAGGAAGAACAGCGCGAGCGGCAGCCACCAGTGGCGGATCTGCCGCAGGCCGTAGGCGTATACGATCAGGGCGACCACCGCACCGAACAGGGAGAGCCGCATCGTGAACAGCTCGGCCGCTAGCCCGGAACCGTAGCGCAGCGCCACGGCGCCGACCAGGAGCACGAGGCCGACGATCGGCTGCGGCCGCGCGTCCTTCACGATCCCGGCCCGCCACACGAGATAGAGCGAGAGCGGCCCGAGCAGCAGCCCATGACCCGACTCAGGGTCCTCGATCCACCCCAGGACCAGCGTCCGCGCCGGCTGCCAGAACAGGATAAGAAACGCAACCCCCGCAACCAGCAGCGGGGGCAGGTTCGTGCGCGAGCCGATGCCCGGTGTGATCTCGCGCCGGGCTCGCGATTCGGAGAGCTCGGCCACCGTCACTATAGCGCACCCTTGCGGAACACGATCACCGGGACCGTCCGTAGCATGATCTTGAGGTCCTCCAGCGCCGACTGCCGCGCGGCGTACTCGAGATCGTACTCCAGCTTGCGGCGAACGTCGTCGATGCAGCGATCGTACTGCTGATTGATCTGCGCCCACCCCGTGATCCCGGGCAGGACGCGCTGCCGGAGCGTGTACCCGTGGATCTGCTCGCGCAGCTCCATGAAGATCGCCGGCTGCTCCGGGCGGGGACCGACGATGTTCATGTCGCCCTTCAGGACGTTCCAGAGCTGCGGCAGCTCGTCCAGCCGATACGCCCGGAGGAAACGCCCGACCGGCGTCACCCGCGGATCGTTCGGCTGCGCCCAGGTCTGGTCCGGGTCCGAGGTCTCCGGAACGTACATCGTCCGGAACTTGTAAATCTTGAACAGGCGCCCGCCGTAGTCCACCTTCCGACGCCAGTTCCCGCCCGGCCGACCCTGCCGCCGGTCGACGCCCACCCGAAGCTGCGTATAAAAGATCGGCCCACGCGAGCTCAACTTGACGAGCAGCGCCACCACGACCATCACCGGCAGCGCCAGCACGAGCGCGATCGCCGCGACCACGACGTTCAACAACCGTTGGCCCCGCAACGCGCGCTCCCGGCGCGTCTTTGCCTTCGGCGCAACGAGAACCAGCGCGTCCGATCCGGCAGGTTCGGGCCGGAAAGGCATCAACAGAGGCGTCGTCCTCCGGCTCGGGGCTCGGGTTCCAGCACTAAGCATCCGCCGCTCCACATCCGAAGAAGGGTGTCCAGATGGACACGGGGGTACGTCAAAGCCGCCGCCGGCGAGCGCAACGGGTATGCTCAAACGCGGCACGCGCCGGAAATGGCTGGAAGTCGTTGTGTCCCAAGCTCTCGCGAGGCTCCCCCCCGCCGGGCAGGGGGTATCCGACGTGGCATTGCCACCATGGGTGTGGGATGGGCCCAACAGGTGGGGCGGCGGGGGCCGCGCGTCGCTCAGG
>JADGGV010000211.1 GCA_019689775.1 Gemmatimonadota bacterium | reverse complement strand
TTGGTGGGGGGGTGTGGTTTTGTGTATTAGTTCGTGGGGTGGGGCGGAGGGGGTCGGCCGCACGACCACGGCGGCCGTCGTGGCGACGACGCTCGCGCTGATGGTCATCGACCTGGCCATGATCCCGCTGCTCAAGGCGTTCTGAGGGGATGATCGAGTTTCGCGGGCTCTACAAGGGATTCGGCGGGCGGCCGGTGCTGCGCGGGATCGACCTGGTCGTGCGCGAGGGCGAGACGCTGGCGCTGCTGGGGCCGTCCGGCACCGGCAAGAGCGTGCTGCTGAAGCACGTCGTGGGGTTGCTCGAGCCGGACGCCGGCGACGTGCTCGTGGACGGTGTGTCGATCGCGCGGGCGACGGACGAGGAGCTGCGCCGGGTGCGCCGGCGGGTCGGCTACGTCTTCCAGAACGCCGCGCTCTTCGACTCGCTCACGGTCGCCGAGAACCTGTGGCTCGCGCAGGACGACGGGCGCGGCTCGCGCAGCGTGGCGTCGTGCCGCGCGGAGGCGATCGAGCTGCTGCGGCGGGTGAACCTGGAGCCGGCGGTGCTGGACCAGCGGCCGGGCGAGCTGTCGGGGGGGATGCGCAAGCGCGTGGGCGTGGCGCGCGCGATCGCGAGCCGGCCGGCGTACCTGCTGTGGGACGAGCCGACGACCGGCCTCGACCCGGTGAATGCCGATACCGTGGACGAGCTGATCGTGGAGCTCGGCCAGGAGCTCGGCGTCACGAGCATCGTCGTGACCCACGACCTGGACACGGCCTTCGAGGTCGGGGATCGCATCGCGCTGCTCTACGAGGGGCGCATCCGGGCGTGCGACACGCCGCCGCGCATCCTGGAGAGTCCCGATCCCATCGTGCAGCGCTTCGTGCGTCGGCGCCGGGCGGCGGACGTGCCGGGCGGTCCGTCCGCCGCGGCCTTTCCGGGATAGATGCCATGGATCGGAGAAAGCGGAACCTGACGGCGCTTGGCCTGCTGGTCGTCGGCTCGGCGCTCGTCTTCCTGTGGGGCTTCTACTTCCTGCTCGGTACGCCCGTCGTCGGCGGCGGCCGCAAGATCTACGTGCTGCTCGAGGACGGCGCCGGGCTGAAGCGCGGCGATCGCGTGCAGCTCCAGGGCGTGCAGGTCGGCTCGGTCTCCGGCGTGGAGCTGCGGTCGGCGAACCGCGTCGTCGCGACGCTCCGCCTGAGCGCACCGCTGCCGCTGCCCGCGGACACGCGCGCCGCCGTGCGCGGCGACGTCTTCGGCGCGCACTCGATGGACTTGATCCCGGGCACCGCGCTCGTCAAACTAGACGCGGGCGACACGATCCGGGGGGAGAGCGCGCCCGCGCTCCCGGACCTCGCGCTGGAGCTGAGCGCCCAGGCCCGACGCGTCCTCGGCGGCGCCGACTCGCTGCTGAATCCCGAGGTCGTTCGCGGGGTCCATCTCGCCGCGTCGACCCTCCCGGCCAGCGCGCAGGAACTCCAGGCGGTCCTGACGGAGTTGCACGGGGCGGCGGCCTCGCTCCGCCGGAGCGCGCGGGCGGCCGAGGACGCGCGCAGCGGCGCCACGCTCGGCGCGGCGCTCGCCGAGGTCGAGCGCAGCGCCCGCTCCCTCGCCGCGGCGGCCGCGTCCATGGACCGCTCGATGGCCTCGCTCGCGTCGGTGCTGGCGAAGGTCGACGCCGGCGAGGGGACGCTCGGCCGGCTCGTGAACGATACGACGCTCTACCGGGACATGCAGTCGGCGGCGCGCGAGATGGCGGCGCTGGCGACGGATGTCCGGCGCAACCCGAAGCGCTACATCACGGTCAAGGTCTTCTAGGTCGCGGGGAGCCGACCGCGGAGCGCCGCGGCGCCCGCCGGGCACGTTGATTGCCGACGAGGCGGCGGCTCAGCATCGCGACACGGCCGTCGAAGGCGGGAGCCGGCCCTGCACGGGGCGGGCTCCCGCCTTCGTTTCCGCGGGCGGAACCGCCAACGCTGGAGGAGCTATGCGTTTCGAGGGCGATGGGTCGGAGCATCGGCGGCTGACGGCCGCGACCATCTGCCGCCTCTTCGCGGACGGGATCCGCTGGCGGGTGAAGGTCGAGTCATGGGATGCGGAGGGCGGGGTATCGGGGCGGTTCGTCTTCGAGCCGGACGGGCCGGAGCCGTCGTTCGGGCCGCGGATGACCGGGCCGGCGCTGCGGGCGCGGCGGCGCGAGGAGGTGATCGCGGCGGCGTACGACGTGCCGGAGCACCGGTTGCGCGAGCTGTTGCGCTCGTTGAGCTGAGGCCGGGGCCTCACGCGGCCGCGGGCCGCGGTGGCGCTCCCGGTCCGGGGCCGGGAACGCGGCCGCGGCCCGTGTCGTTCTCTGAGGGGGAGCGTGGGCCCGGCGCGGGGATCGGTTCTTGCTCGAAGGTGAGGTGGGCCCGGTCCTCGGTCCCGTGGAGCACCGGGGGGGCGAGCGGGATTCGCCGGGTTCGTGGGAGGAGCCATGCGGTTCGATTTCGTCGTCCGGATCCCGGCTCGCCGCGGCCGCGGAGGCGCGCCATGATGGACATCGGTCTTCGCCTGATCCTGCTGCTCTTCGCCGTCGTCGGGTTCGGTGGCGCCGGCGCATCGCTGGGTGTTGCGCGCTACCGGCACCTGGCCGAGGGGGAGCGCGATCTCGGGATGCTGGGTGTGGCGGCGATCCTGTTCGTCTTCGGCGCGCTGTGCACGGTGGTGGCGGCGGGGTACAGCGGGATCGCGGCGTTCGGGGGTGTGGTGCTGTGGGCGGCGTACGTGCTGATGGCGCGGCACCTGGGGCTGTTCTCGATCGAGGCGCCGAGCGCGCCGGAGTCGGGCGCCCCGCCGCGCGAGGAGTCCCACCCGTTCAAGTAGCGGTCGCCTCGAGCGCGGCGATGCGCGCGCGCAGGCGGGGTACCAGCTCCGCCTCGAGCACGGCGGCGAGGCGGTGGCCGAGCGGGGCGGTCGCCGCCGCGGCGGCGGGGACGGGCGGCGTCTCGTGGCCGCGGCCGCCGTCGGGCGGGTAGGCCGCCCGCGCCCAGGCGAGCGCCGGCAGCACCCGCGGCGAGACGATCCCCGTCCGGACGAAGCGCTCCTCGAAGCGCTGGAGCGTGCCGACGCGGCGATGCCGCGTGTCGCCGCACAGGAGGAGCGCGGCCGTCGCGAGGCGGGTGATGTCGTCGCGCGCGCGCCGCGCCGCCTCATCGAACGCGCCCACCGCGAGCGCGCGGGCCGAAACCTCTCCGCCGGCTCCCACCCATCCCAGCAGACATTCGGCGCAGAAGATGGCATCGGCGGGCGTGAACGGCGCGTGGAGCGGCGGCGCGCCGGGCGGCCAGAGCGGGATCGAGTCCGCGACGGCGTCGACGAGCATCGGCGTGCGCCGGCCCGCCTCCAGGTCGACGACGCAGACGGTCCACGGCTCGATCTCGACGCCGGTGTCGTCGGTGACGCGCTCGGCGACGCGGCCGAACACCTCGGCGGCGAGCAGCCGGTCGTCGGGGTCGACGTCGGCGACCAGGAGCACGTCGACGTCCGAGTCCCGATCGGCGTCGCCTCGCGCCTTGGAGCCGAAGAGCGCGGCGCGGACGATCGGCGGCATGCCCGGCGCGAGCGCGCGGCGCAGGAAGCGCGCGACGGCGGCGCGCTCGGGCGCGGTGAGCGCGGCGGCCGGGCTCACGCGGTCCCCGGCGGGAAGCAGACCCGCGGGTCGAAGCGCGGGTCGTCGTGAAGCGCCCCGGGGCGTGCGGCCACGAACGCCGCACGGCTCCCGGCCTCGTCCGCGGCCGAGAGCGGCCGGCCGTCGTAGGTGGGGAGCCGGTCCAGGTCGTCGCCCGTGACGCCCTCGAGCGTGACGGCGCGGTGGGGCGGGTCGAGGCGCGCCGCGGTGATCGGGAGCAGGATCCGCCGCACGCCCGGCTGGGGGACGCCGCTGCCGCCGACGACGGCGACGAGGAAGCGGACCTTGAGCGCGGCGGGGTCGACGAGGAGCTCCTCGATCGAGCCGAGCGGCGCGGCGCCGTCCCCGAGGAGGCGCCAGCCGCGCGGGTCCGGCTCGCCGTCCGCGACGACGTACCCCTCCATCTCCGAGAGCGACGTGAGCGGCGCGGGCGGCGGCCCGCCCGCCTCCCGCCCGCCGAGCGGTGCGCCGCCGGCGAGCACGGCGGTGTACGCGTCCAGCAGCTCCATCTCCGCCTGCGGCGAGAGCGTCGCGGCGTCGTGGTCGTACGGCGGCAGCCGGAGGATCGACGCGGCCGTCAGCCCGGGCGCCCAGACGACCGTCTCCTGGAGGTCGGCGCGAGCGAGGCCGACCGGGAGCAGAACATGCTTGCGGCGCCCGAGCGCGACATCGAGGTAGCGGACCGTCCCATCGTCGTCGGCGAGAAGGTCGTGGACTGTCCCGACGACGTGGGCGTCGACGAGGGTGCGCACCGGCCACCCCCGCACCTCGCGGGCCACGGGGGGCACGGACACACCTGCCTCGCCGAGCGGGTGGAGCACGCGGCGCCTCCGAGCAAGTTCCACGACCGGGAGAAGGGCGCCGGGGCAAGAGGCGTTCCATGCATGGCTTGTGCGCCAACGCGCCCTGCGCTCTCTTTCCGGCGTGATCCTCGTCGCGCCGACCGCCTTCAAGGGCACGATCCCGGCCGCGGCCGCGGCCGACGCCATGGCGCGCGGCGCGCGCCGTGCCGCGCCGGGGATGGAGGTCCGCGCCGTCCCGCTCTCCGACGGCGGTCCCGGGCTGCTCGACGCCCTCCGCGCCTCGCTCGGTCACGACCTCCGGACGGTGCCGGCCACGGGGCCGCTCGGCGGCCGCGTCCAGGTGCGCGTGCTGCGCGCCGGCGGCGATGCCATCCTGGAGAGCGCGGACGCGTGCGGCCTCCACCTCGTCGCCGAACGCGCGCGCAACCCGCTGCGCGCGACGACGTTCGGGCTCGGCGAGGCGCTGCGCGCGCTCGCGGCCGGCGCGGCGGCGCGGCCACCCGTCGCCAGGATCCTGGTCGGCCTCGGCGGCTCCGCGACCGTCGACGGCGGCGTCGGGATGGCCCGGGCGCTGGGCTGGCGGTTCCTCGGCGCGCGTGGCGAGGAGATCGCCGACGCCGGCGCGCTCGAGCGCCTGGCCACCATCGTCCCGCCGGCGCCACGCCCGCCGCTCCCGCCAGTCACCGCGCTCGCCGACGTGGGCGCCCCGCTCCTCGGCGCGCGTGGCGCCGCCCGCGTCTTCGCGCCGCAGAAGGGCGCGAGCCCGGCGGCCGTGGAGCGGCTGGAGGCGGGGCTGCACCGCCTCGCGGAGGTCGTCCGGGCGGAACTGGGCCTCGACGTGGCGGACGTGCCCGGCGCCGGCGCGGCGGGCGGGCTCGGCGCCGGCGTGCTCGCGTTCCTGGGCGGCGCGCTCACGCCCGGGAGCCGGTGGACGCTGGAGGCGGTCGGCTTCGATGCGCTGCTGTGCCGGGCGCGCCTCGTGGTGACGGGCGAGGGTGCGTACGACCGGCAGACGGCGATGGGCAAGGTCGTGGGCGAGGTGGTGCGCCGTGCGCGCGGCGCAGGGGTAGCAGTGGTGATGGTATGCGGCGTCGTCGCCAGCGAGCCGCCCGCCGGCGTCCTCGCGCTCGACGGCGGCGGCCGCATCCTCGACGCGGCGGCGCTGGCGGCGCTGACCGAGACGGGCTGCCGTCGGTTGCTGGCGACGTAGCCCGCCTATAGCTTGGCCGCCTTTACCCTGAACGTGGACCGGCAGGAATCATGGCCCAGCCTACCGACCTGATGGACAAGCTGGTCTCTCTGTCGAAGCGGAGAGGCTTCATCTTCCAATCCTCGGAGATCTACGGCGGCACCGGCTCCGTCTGGGACTACGGTCCGCTCGGCGTCGAGCTGAAGCGGAACCTGCGCGACGCCTGGTGGCGCGCGATGGTCCATCAGCGTGACGACATCGAGGGGCTCGACGCGGCGATCCTCATGCATCCGCGCGTCTGGGAGGCGAGCGGGCACGTGGCCGGCTTCACGGACCCGCTCGTCGAATGCCGCAACTGCCATCGCCGCTTCCGCGCGGACAACCCGGACATCGCCGGCGGCCAGTGCCCGGTGTGCGGGACGAAGGACGCGTTCGGCGAGCCCCGCATGTTCAACCTGATGTTCAAGACGTTCATGGGGCCGGTCGAGGAGGACGCGGCGGTCGTCTACATGCGGCCGGAGACGGCGCAGGGGATCTACGTCAACTTCCAGAACGTGCTGACCAGCAGCCGGCAGCGCATCCCGTTCGGCATCGCGCAGGTCGGCAAGGCGTTCCGCAACGAGATCACGCCGGGGAACTTCATCTTCCGCACGCGCGAGTTCGAGCAGATGGAGATGCAGTTCTTCGTCGAGCCGGGCACGGACGACGAGTGGCTCGAGTACTGGAAGGCGGCGCGCATGGATTGGCACCTCTCGCTGGGGTTGCGCGCCGAGAAGCTGCGCTTCCACGAGCACACGCCGGACGAGCTGGCGCACTACGCGAAGCGGGCGTTCGACATCCAGTACGAGTTCCCCTTCGGCTGGCAGGAGTTCGAGGGGATCCACAACCGCACGGACTTCGACCTGAGCCGGCATCAGGCGTACTCGGGCAAGCGGCTCGAGTACGTCGATCCGACGGACACGAACAAGCGCTACATCCCCTACATCATCGAGACGTCGGCGGGGCTCGACCGCACGCTCCTCGTCGTGATGGCGGATGCGTACCGCGAGGAGGAGGTCGAGGGCGAGACGCGCGTCGTCCTCGCGCTGCACCCCAAGCTCGCGCCGATCAAGGTCGCGGTCTTCCCGCTGATCAAGAAGGAGGGGATGCCGGAGGTGGCGTCCCGGATCCACGACGCCTTCAAGGCGGCCGGGATCAACTCGTTCTACGACGACAGCGGCTCGATCGGTCGGCGCTACCGGCGACAGGACGAGGCGGGCACGCCGTTCGGCATCACGGTCGACGGTCAGACGCTCGAGGACGGCACCGTGACCGTGCGCGACCGCGATACGCTGCGGCAGGAGCGGGTGCCGACGGAGGGCATCGTGGCCTACATCCGGGACCGGCTCCAGTAGGCCGGGTGGGGGAGGGGGGAGTGGGCGAAACGGCGACCGCCGGTCCCTCGCTCTCCCG
>JADGGV010000210.1 GCA_019689775.1 Gemmatimonadota bacterium | reverse complement strand
GGGCGGTCGCCGCCGTGTCCGGCGCGGCGGCGGCGCGCTGCTGGGCGATGGCCGGGTGGGCGGGCAGCGCCAACAGCGGCGCCGCGACGATCAGCAGCCGGCGGGCGAGCCGGCCCGGGCGCGTTCCCTTCATGCCTCCGTGGGGTGCGGCGTCAGTGGGGGGCGATCGAACGACGGTTCGAATCTACGACCGCTCGCCCCCGCCTTGAAGGAGCGGGCGAGCGCAATGCCCGTGCCCGCCAGGACCGGCCGTGATATCTTGGGGGTGGAACTCACGCGCTGCGACGAGGCGATGGAGCACACCGAGGACACCTTCCTGACCGAGCTGCGGGCCCGGGGCGTGGGCGGCATCCGGCGCGTGCGATTCCGGCAGAACCGCACGCGCCTGGTCTCGCTGTCGCGGGACCGCCGCACGCTCCACGTGCACGTGTGTTACCGGCGCGCGCCGAAAGAGATCCTCGATGCGATCGCCGCGTTCCTGACGACGTCGCCGCGGAGCCCGCGCCACCGCGGGGCGGTCGCGGCGCTGCGCGAGTGGCCCGGCGCGGTGGCGGGGCTGGCGGCGGCGCGCCGCGCACGCCCGCCGGTGCGGCGCGCCGCCCGCTGTTGCGGCACGCCGGCGCAGCTCCGCTTCCTGCGCCGGCTCTACGACCGCCTGAACCGGGAGCGCTTCGGCGGGCGCCTGCCCGACGACGTGACCCTCCGCATCAGTGAACGGATGCGGCGCCGCTTCGGGCACGCGCGCCTCGAGGCCTCCTCGCGCGACCGGCGCGTCATCGAGCTGGCGCTGAACGTCGATCTGTTCCTGGAAGGGAACGAGCGCGAACTGCTGGATACGCTCCTGCACGAGATGGCGCACGCCGAGGCGTTCCTCGTCTCCGGGCACCGCGGCCACGGCGCGGCGTGGAAGCGCATCGCCGAGCGCGTCGGGTGCGAGCCGAAGGCGTGCACGGCCCGGCGCATCCGGCGACGCCGCCGCGGCGAGCCGCCGGCACGCGGTCCGCCGCGCGGACCGGCACCTTAACTCCCCCACGAAACCCGGCCTCTCCACCACCTCGACCGCGACGTCGCCGCCGCTGACGGTGGGGAGCGTGGCCGGGAGGCCCGCTCGAGCCGCACCCCGCGCATGTGACCTCCCGGCGGGCGGCTCGTCTCTCCTTCACGGAGTGCCCGGTGCGGCGCTCGTCGTCAGAAGCCGGGCGGGGGGCCGAACGGGCCCCGCCGTCGGCGGTCGGAGGGGGTGTGGCTCGCCGCAGCCGGGGAGGCGCGGCGTCGGGCGGCACGCCCCCGGGCCGGCCTACCGGCACACACGATCCGGATTCGCGGAGGGATGATGCTCGCACGATTCGGCAGGACCTCACTCGCCATCGTCCTCGGCGCGCTTGCGCTCGCGGCGTGCGACACCACGGTCGACGTCACGAATCCCGGCGGCAACAAAGGGCGGCTGACCGTCAAGCTGACCGACGCGCCCGGCGACCTCGCCGAGGTGTGGGTGAAGATCAACAAGATCGTGCTGGAGCCGGCGGAGGGGCAGGACTCCACGACCGGTCGCATCGAGCTGACGCCGACGTCCACCGACTGGATCGACCTGCTCAGCCTCGCCGGCGGCGCGACGACCGATCTCGTCAGCGACACGGTCCCGCCGGGGACGTACCGCCAGGTCAAGGTCGTCGTCTGCGACATGTACATCCGTACGACCGACGGCATGGTCGTGGCCACGCCCGGCGCCGGTCTGCCGGACGGCGTGACGGCCACGCCGGGCTCCGAGCTGAAGCTCACGAGCCAGTGCCAGAGCGGCTTCAAGGTGAACATCCCCGACGGCGTGACCATCGGTGACGGCAACAGCACGCTGCTCGTCGACTTCGACACGAAGCACAGCTTCCTGCACGAGGCCGGCAAGTCCGGGAAGTGGATCGTGACGCCGGTGCTGCACGGGGCGGTCCGCTCCGGCGGCGAGGCCGGGCCCGGTGCGATCGCGGGCACCGTCACGCTCCCGAATGACACGGTCCCCTTCCTCTGCGGCGGCGATACGCTGGCGCAGAGCGATCTCCTCGCCAAGTTCGTCCCGACGGCGACCGCCGACACCGTCGTCTTCGCCGGCGTGACGACGGATTCGGGCACCTTCAGGATCGCGAACGTGCCGGCGGGGACGTACACGCTCGGCGCCGAGAACGTCGGCCTGGCGAACGGCGACAGCCTGCTGTTCACCGCCGCGGCGACGCCGGCGAGCGTGGCCGTGACCGACGGCCAGACCGCGAGCGCGAACTACGCGGTGAGCGCCGTGACCTGCAAGGCGCACACGTGAGGGTGAGCGGCTGAGAGCGCACGAGAGGGGCCGCCCCGGACGCCCGGGACGGCCCCTCGTTCTCCTGCGCCGCCGCGCTCAGTCCCCGGCCTGGTCCAGCAGCCGCCGCACCTCCGCCTCCCAATCCCGCTCCGCCTGCCCGGACGCCTCGGTCAGGATCTCGATCGCGTGCTCGTGCCAGCCGAAGAGGAACGCCTGCACGCGCGGGTCCTCGAGCGCGCGGTGGTCCAGGCAGCGGAGCCGCCAGCCGGCGGCGCTGCGGTCGGAGACGAGCCCGCGCTCCAGCAGCGGGCCGACGACGTGCGCGTAGTACTCGAGCGGCTTCGGCGCCTGCATGTCGGCGGGATCGACGGGGCCGGCCACCGCGTCCCGGCCCGCCGCGCGCGCGGCCGCCAACGCCGCCGCGCGCTCCGCGAGCGAGAGCGTTCCGTACGGTGCGGTCAGGTGCGACACGTTCATGCGACGCCTCCGGGGAAGGCCGGCCCAGCCGGCGGTGCGGAGTGCCTCACGGCCGCAGGATGTTGCGCGCCACCACGGTGATGCCGTTGATCACGAACTGCGCGCCGATCACCATCACCAGCAGCCCCATGATGCGCGTGAAGACGTTCAGGCCGGTGCGGCCGAGGCGACGCAGCAGCGCCGGCGCCGCCGCGAGCACGCCCCAGCTCGCGAGCATCACGAGCACGATCGCGGCGTAGACCAGCGCGGCGCGCACCCAGTGCTCGTCCGTCTGCCCCATCAGCGCGATCACCGTCGTGATCGAGCCCGGCCCCGCGAGCGAGGGCAGCCCCAGCGGGATGATGCCGACGTCCTCCTTCTCGCTCCCCTCGCGCTCCTCCTCCTCCGTCGCCTTCCCGCGCGAGCGGCGCGCCTGGAGCATGTCCCAGCCGATGCCGAAGAAGATGATCCCGCCCGCGATCTGGAACGCGTGCGTCGTGATCCCGAAGAAGCGCAGGATGTAGGTGCCCAGCGCCGCGAACGCGACGAGCACGACGACGCCCGTGACGATCGCGCGGCGCAGCGTCGCCGCCCGCTGGCCGCGCGCGTACCCCGCGGTCAGCGCCACGTACAGCGGCGCCGCCGACAGCGGGTTCACGATCGCGAGCAGCGACGTGAACGCGACGACGAAGAACTGCCAGTCCGCGGCGGCCAGCCCCGGCACCCCGCCCCCGTCGCTCGCGCCGGCTACCAGGCGATGCCGTAGGCTTCCCGGCGCGCGTCCGCGCCCGTGATCCGGGCGTGCGTCCCGGCGGGCACCCAGATCATCTGCGCGCCGCCGAAATCGGCCGCGGCGCCGTCCTGCACGAACACCCGGTGGCCGAGCGCCTGAAGCCGCTCGCGCACGTCCGCCGGGATGCCGGGCTCCACGCCCAGCCGCCCGTCCTCGTACGCGCGCCAGCGCGGCGCCTCGATCGCCGCCTGCGGCATCATCCCGAAGACGAGGAAGTTCGACAGCACCTGGAGCAGCGTCTGTGGCTGCCCGTCGCCGCCCGGCGTGCCGAACGTGAACGCCAGCTCGCCGTCCGGCCGCAGCGCCATCCCCGGCATCAGCGTGTGGTACGGCCGCTTCCCCGGCGCCACGACGTTCGGGTGATGCGGGTCGAGCGAGTAGAGCGAGCCGCGGTTCTGGAGCACGATCCCCGTCCCCGGCACCATCCGCCCACTGCCGAACGACGCGAACAGCGACTGGATCCACGACACCGCGTTCCCCTGCTCGTCGACGGCCGAGAGGTAGACGGTGTCGCCGCCGCCGTCGCCGTCAGGCGACGACGCCGCTCCCGCGCCGCCGGCGTCGTCCGACGTCGCCTGCTGCTTGATCTGCGCCGCCAGCTCCCGGGCGTGCTCCTTCGACAGCATCAGCTCGACGGGCACCGTCGCGAACGCCGGGTCGGCGATGTAGCGGTCGCGGTCCGCGAACGCCTTGCCCTTGATCGCGACCAGCGTGTGGATGTACGGCGCCGTGTTCCAGCCGAGCGCCCTCAGGTCGAAGTTCTCGGCGATGTTCAGCTCCTCGAGCAGCGTCGCGCCCTGCGAGTTCGGCGGGAACTCGAGGATGCGGTGGCCGGCGTAATCGATGCCGATCGGCTCCGTCCACGTCGACGTGTGCCTGGCCAGGTCCGCGGCGGTGAGCAGCCCGCCCTCCTGCTCCATGAACGCCGCGATCTTCCGCGCGACGTCTCCCTTGTAGACGACGTCGGCGCCGCCCGCCGCGATCGCCTTCAGCGTCGCCGCCAGCTCCGGCTGCCGCAGGATCGTGCCCGGCTTCGGCACCTCGCCGCCGGGGAGGAAGACCGCCGCGAGCGCGGAGTCCTTCTCCACCTTCCGGCGCTCCGCCGCGATGTCGGCCGCGAGCTTCTGCGTGACCGGGAAGCCTTCCTCCGCGTAGCGGATCGCCGGCGCCAGCGCCTCGGCGAGCGAGATCGTGCCGAAGCGCTCGAGCACGTCCGCCCAGGCGCGCACCGCGCCCGGCACGCTCACCGACAGGATCCCGGTCGACGGGATCTTCTTCAGCCCGCGCGACGCGAAGAACTCCGGCGTCGCCCGGCTGCCCGCGCGACCGCTGCCGTTCAGTGCGAACACCTTCCCGCTCTTCGCGTCGCGCACGAGGATGAACGCGTCGCCGCCCACGCCGTTCATGTGCGGCCGCACGACCGCGAGCACCGCGGCCATGGTCACCGCCGCGTCCACGGCGTTGCCGCCGCGGCGCAGCACGGCCGCGCCGGCGGCCGTCGCCAACGGGTGGTCGGAGGTGACCGCCGCGTGCATCCCGGCTACATCGGTCCGGCGCTGCGCCGCCAGCGGCGCAGCGAGGGTGAGCGCCATCACGATGCTCGCGGCGAACGGGTGGATCCTCATAGCAGCGACCCCTGGATGTCCGAGTGGGGGAGCGGGGGCGTGGGGGAGGCCGCGCCCCCGCTCTCCCCCACACCCGCTCCGTCGTCAATGGGAAGGATGCAGTCCTCGACGTCGTTGCGCGGCGAGTTGACGAGCGTGGAGACGGCCCACGCCTCCAGGTCGTCGCCGGCGTACGGGGCGAGGAGCGCGCGCAGCTCGTCCGGCGACGTCGCCGGGTCGAGCCAGCGCTCGCGGGCGCCGCGCGGAAGCAGCACCGGCATGCGGTCGTGGATGTGCCGGATCGCCGGCGCCGCGTCCGTCGTCACGATCGAGAACGTGAGCAGCGGCTCCTCGCCCTGGTCCCAGCGCTCCCAGATCCCGGCCATGGCGAACGGGCGCCGCGTGCGCAGGTGGATCCACGTCGGCGTCTTCCGCGACCCCTCCCGGCGCCACTCGTACCAACCGTCGGCCAGCACCAGGCAGCGTCGCCGCTCGAACGCGGAGCGGAACGCCGGCTTCTCCGCGAGCGTGTCCGCCCGCGCGTTGATCATGCGGTTGCCGATCCCCGGGTCCTTCGCCCAGAACGGCACCAGCCCCCAGCGCAGCGAGGCGAGCCGCGGCGCGTCGCCTTCCCCGGCGAGGAGCACCGGCGAGAACTGCATCGGTGCGACGTTGTACCGCGGCCGGATGTCGAACGGCGCGTCCGTCAGCCCGAACTCGTCGAACAGGTCCGCCTGCGGGACGGCGACGGTGAAGCGACCGCACATGCGCTGCCTCCGGGACCGCGAGTTCAACGGGAGGGAATATTAACCACAGAGATCACTGGGGACACAGAGAAAGGGCGCAGAGAGGGCCGGGTGGCGCGGCGGGGGCGGAAGCCGGCTTGAGGTTGCAGCGGTGAGATGCCCGTCACGGGTGAAAGCTCTGTCGAATCCCGCGCTGGCGTTGGAGTCGGACCGGCGAAACGCGGGTCACCGGCGAAAACCCCTGTGGACTCCTCGGCGTCGGAGCCGGCGCAGCCCCGATCAAACCTCAAGCTGGCTCCGCGCCGGTCTCGGTGCCCTCTGTGCTCTCCGTGGTGCAACATTCCGTTAATTCGTTCACGGCCGCGAGGTCTCCGCCGTCCCGGACGGCAGCGTCGCCTCCCCGGTCCGCGGGTCGAAGACGCTCCCGGCCGGGAGAATCGACACCCGCAGCGGCGTCGCCCCGAGCACCGTGCCCGGCGGCGTGATCCGCGCACTGCGCGCATCGAGCACGACCGCGACGCTGTTGCCGAGCACCGTCCAGCGCCCATCCGGCTCCACCTCGACCGCCGTCGACTCGTCAATGCCGACGCCGAGGAGCGTCGGGTGCTCGAGCACGAGGCTGAGCAGCCGGTTGAGCCGCTTCCGCCGCACGAAGTGCTGGTCGACGATCGCGTTCCGCACGAAGCCGAAGCCGGGCGTCGTGACGATGTTGTCGCGCGCGATCGTGACGTAGCTCAGCGTCGAGTCCGGCCGGTCCACGCCCCCCGGGTGCCGCTCGTCGCCGGTGATCATCAGCTCGCTCATCACCGCCGCGCCGGCCGACGTCCCGGCGATCACCGCGCCGCCCTCGTAGAGCGCGTGCAGCGTCGCCTCGACCGGCGTCCCCTTCAGCGTCCGCGTCAGCCGGTCCTGCTGCCCGCCCGTGAAGAACACGCCCGTCGCGCCGTCCAGCAGCTTCGCCGACGCCGGGTCCTCCGCCTCCCGCCGCGTCAGCAGCACGCTCCTCGCCTCGACGCCCGCCTTCCTCATCTCGGCGACGAAGTCGTCCCCCGCCTCCGCGGCGTCGCGCCGCCCATCCGGCGTCTCGACATCCCCGCTCGCGTTCGGGATCACGACCACCCGCGCCCGCCCCGGCCCGCCCGCCAGCGCCACGAACCGGTCCATCACCGACGCCGGCCGCGGCCCGCCGCCGACGATCACCAGGTATCC
>JADGGV010000209.1 GCA_019689775.1 Gemmatimonadota bacterium | reverse complement strand
CAGCGTCAACAGCGCGACTACCCCCGCCCCCGCCGCCGCCTCCCGCAGCAGCCGCACCAGCGTCGGGTCCGTCAACGCAAGCGGCAGGACGACGTACGGGAAGATGACCGTGCCGTTGACCGGAACCACCGGAATCCGGTCCGGCAGCTCCCCTACATCCACCCCACCCGCACCCTCGACCTCGGTCATGATCGGCTTCCCCGGAGGACCGGGTCGCGGGCGGCGCAGCACGCCACCCCACCCGAGCGCCGACACCGGCCCGGACCGCGAAAGGAGCCGGCGCGTTGCCGGCTCCTAGCAGTGCAAGTTCTTCGCCGCCAAGTCGTTGCGCCGATCAAACCGCGAGCCCCCACCCGGCGAATCCGTCGGCCGCTGCCGCCCCCGGGCCTTCGGGTGCGGGAGCGAAACCGATCGGGCGAATTGCGGGGAGCGGTGGCTCGCGGTCGCCGGCCCCCCTCAGGGCCTGGGGTACTCCGGGTACAGCGGGAACGAGCGCGTCAGCTCGATGACCTCGTCGCGCACGCGGCGCACCATGCTCTCGTCGTCCGCCGCGTCGAGCACGTCGGCCATCCAGTGGCCGATGCGGCGCATCTCCTCCTCGCGCATCCCCCGGGTCGTGAGCGCGGCGGTGCCGATGCGGATGCCGGAGGTGACGAACGGGGAGCGGGTCTCGCCGGGGACCGTGTTCTTGTTGACGGTCATGTGCGCCCGCTCGAGCACGGCTTCGGCGGCCTTGCCGGTCAGCTCGCCCTTGTCCCGCAGGTCGACGAGCAGGAGGTGGTTGTCCGTCCCCCCGCTGACCAGCCGGAAGCCCCGCTCGACGAGCGTCTCGGCGAGCGCGCGCGCGTTCGCGACGACCTGGTGCGCGTAGTCGCGGAACTCCGGGCGCAGCGCCTCGCCGAAGGCCACGGCCTTCGCGGCGACGATGTGCATCAGCGGGCCGCCCTGGACCCCCGGGAAGACCGCTTTGTCGATCGCGCGGGCCAGCGACTCGCGCGAGAGGATGAAGCCGCTGCGCGGGCCGCGCAGCGTCTTGTGCGCCGTCGACGTGACGATGTCGGCGTGCGGCACGGGGCTCGGGTGCGCGCCGCCGGCGACCAGCCCGGCGATGTGCGCCATGTCCACGAGGAAGTGCGCGCCGACCTCGCGCGCGATGTCGGCGAACGCCGCGAAGTCGATCGTGCGCGGGTAGGCGCTCGCGCCCGCGATGATCAGCTTCGGCCGCTCCGCGCGCGCCAGCGCCCGCACGGCGTCGTAGTCGATCCGGCCATCCTCCTCGCGCACGCCATACGCCACCACACGGTAAAGCTGGCCGCTGAAGTTGACCGGCGAGCCGTGCGTCAGGTGCCCGCCGTGGCTCAGGCTCATGCCCAGGATCGTGTCGCCCGGCTGAAGCACGGCCATGAACGCGGCCATGTTGGCCTGCGCGCCGCTGTGCGGCTGCACGTTCGCGTGCTCGGCGCCGAACAGCGCCCGGGCGCGCTCCCGCGCGAGGGTCTCCGCCACGTCCACGAACTCGCACCCGCCGTAGTAGCGCTTCGACGGATACCCCTCGGCGTACTTGTTCGTGAGCACCGTGCCCATCGCCTCGAGCACCGCGCGCGAGACGAAGTTCTCGCTCGCGATCAGCTCGAGGTAGACGTTCTGCCGCTCCGCCTCCTGGAGAATCGCGCGGTAGATCTCCGGGTCCTGCGCCTGGAGCGCCGGCAGGAAGGCGCCCATCAAAGCCACGTCCGCTGGAGTTTGCCCACCTGCTCGATGCGCCGCTCGGCCAGCTTGTCCGCGGCGACGTGCGTGGGCACACCCTGCTCCTTCGAGATCTCGAAGAGCTGGAGCAGCGTGTCGTAGATCTCGCCGGCCTTCCGCTTCGCGCGCTCCGCCGTCCAGCCGTTCAGCTCACCGTAGACGTTGATCAGCCCACCGGCGTTGATGACGTAGTCCGGCGCGTAGAGGATCCCCTTCGCCTGTAGCTCGTCGCCGTGCCGGCTCTCCGCGAGCTGGTTGTTTGCCGCCCCGGCGATGATCTCGAACTTGAACTGCGGCAGCGTCTGGTCGTTCACCACGGCGCCCAGCGCGCACGGCGCGAAGATCTGCGCCTCGACCGAGTAGATGCGCTCCGGCCCGACGGGCTCCGCGCCGAGCTCCTCGACCACCCGCTCGATCCGGTCCTCGTCGATGTCCGTCACCACCAGCCGCGCGCCTTCCTCCGCCAGGAACCGGCACACGTGGTAGCCCACGTGCCCCAGCCCCTGCACCGCGACGCTGACGCCCGACAGGTCGTCACTCCCCCACTTCTCCCGCGCGCACGCCTTGATCCCGCGGTAGACGCCGTACGCCGTCACGGGCGACGGGTCGCCGGACCCGCCCGCGATCCCCGCCACGTACTCCGTCTCCATGTGCACGAAGTCCATGTCCTCGACCCCCGTGCCCACGTCCTCCGCGGTGATGTAGCGCCCCTTCAGCGACTCGACCGCCCGCCCGTGCGCCCGGAAGATCAGCTCCCGCCGCTTCACCTTCGGGTCCCCGATGATCACCGACTTCCCGCCGCCCAGGTTCAGCCCCGTCACCGCCGCCTTGTACGTCATCCCCCGCGACAGCCGGAGCACGTCGACCAGCGCCTCCAGGTCGCTCGCGTAGTTCCAGAAGCGCGTGCCGCCGAGCGCCGGCCCCAGCGTCGTGTTGTGGATCGCGATGATCCCGCGGTACCCCGCCGCCGGCTCGTTCCAGAACACGACCTGCTCGTGGCCGTGCATGTCGATCAGATCGAACAATTCCATTGATTCGCTCCCGGGTTATCCGGCGCCCCCTCGCGCCGTACGACCGGCCCCTCCTGCTCCTGCTCCTCCCAACTCCCAGCTCTACTCTCCTGAGGCCCGGATCTCGAGGACCGCGAGGACCGGATCCCAACGACCCCGAGCTCCGGCCCCGAGGACCGACCGGCACGAGCAGGAGAACCGCCGCCGCGCCGATCCCCTACCGGTACAGCTCCCGCGCGATCACCACCCGCTGGATCTCGTTCGTCCCCTCGTAGATCTCCGTCGCCTTGGCATCGCGCATCAGCTTCTCGACCGGGTAGTCGCGCATGTAGCCGTAGCCGCCGAAGACCTGCACCGCATCCGTCGTCACGCGCATCGCCGTCTCGCTGGCGAACAGCTTCGCCATCGCCGCCGCGCGTGTGCCCGGCGCCGCCGCCGCGCTCTGTACGAGCGCCCGCGCCGCCGCCACCCGCGTCGCCATGTCGGCGAGCTTGAACTGGATCCCCTCGAAGTCCTTCAGCTTCGTGCCGAATTGCTCCCGCTCGCCCGCGTAGGCGACGGCGTGGTCGAGCGCGGCCTGCGCGATCCCGACCGCCTGCGCCGCGATCCCGAGCCGGCCGAGATCCAGCCCCTCCATCGCGTAGCGGAACCCCGCATCCGCCTCGCCGAGCAGCGCGTCGGCGTCCAGGCGCACGTCCCGCAGCTCGAGCTCGACAACCTCGACCGGGCGCAGCCCCATCGTTGTCTCGCGCCGCCCTACGACGTAGCCGGGCGAGTCCGTCGGCACCAGGAACGCGCCGATACCCTTCGTACCCCGGCGCGCCTCCGGCGCATCCGTGCGCGCCGTGACCAGCGCCAGCCCGGCGATCCGGCCGTTGCTCACCCACTTCTTCCGCCCGTTCAGCACCCAGCCGTCGCCGTCGCGCCGCGCCTGCGTCTCCTGCGCGGCCGCATCCGAGCCGGCCTGCGCCTCCGACAGCGCGAAGCACCCCAGCACCTCGCCCGCCACCAGCTTCGGGACCCAGCGCGCCTGCTGCGCCTCGCTCCCGTGGCGCAGCAGCAGCCCGAGCACGAACGCGCTGTGGATCGACACCGTCAGCGCCACCGTCGGCTCGCCCCACGCCAGCTCCTCCAGCACGGCCACGTAGGTGGGGAGGTCGAACCCCATCCCGCCGGCCGATTCCGACGCGAGCATGCCGAAGAAGCCGAGCTCGCCGAGCTGCGCGAGCACCGCCGGGTCCAGCGCCCGCTCCCGGTCCCAGCGCTCGACGTTCGGCCGCAGCTCCGACTCCGCGAACTGGCGCGCCAGCGCCCTGACCTGCTCCAGCTCCTCGCTCGCCGCGTGCATGACCCCCCGCTCGGTTTGCGCCGCCGTCGCCGGCGCGCGTTCGCCCGGCTTACGATGCCGCCGGGTACGGGTAGAAGCCGCGCCCGGTCTTCCGGCCCAGCCACCCCGCCGCCACGTACTTCCGCAGCAACGGGCACGGCCGGTACCGGTCGTCGCCGAGATCGCGGTGCAGCACTTCCAGGATCGACAGGCAGGTGTCCAGCCCGATCAGGTCGGCCAGCGCCAGCGGCCCCAGCGGATGGTTCATCCCCAGCTTCATCACTGTGTCCACGGCCTCCGGCGTGGCGACGCCTTCCATCACGCAGTAGATCGCCTCGTTGATCATCGGCATCAACACCCGGTTCGAGACGAAGCCCGGGAAGTCGTTCACCTCGACCGGCGTCTTCTCCAGGCGCCGCGCGATCGTCATCACCTCCATCGCGACGTCGTCGCTCGTCGCCAGCCCGCGGATCACCTCGACCAGCTTCATCACGGGCACCGGGTTCATGAAGTGCATCCCGATCACCCGGTCGGGGCGCCGCGTGAAGGCGCCCAGCGTCGTGATCGAGATCGACGACGTGTTCGACGCCAGGATCGCGGTCTCGGGCGCAAGCTCGTCCACGCGCCGGAAGATCTCCGCCTTCAGCTCCAGCCGCTCCGGCACCGCCTCGACGATCAGGTCGCCGTCCGCCGCCACGTCGAGCGACGTCGACGTCCGCAGCCGCTCGAGCGCCTCGTCCTTCGCCGCCGGCGCCAGCACGCCCTTCTTCACCTGCCGCTCCAGGTTCGCGGCAATCGTGCGCATCGCCTCCCCGAGCCGCGCCTCGCTCACATCCACCAGCGTCACCGCGTGACCATATTGCACGAAGACGTGGGCGATCCCGTTCCCCATCGTCCCGCCACCGACGACCACCACGCGCCGAAGCTCGCTCATCGAGCATCCTCGAGTCTGGAGTCCACGAGTGGCCGCAGCGCCCGCAGCTCCGGCGGCTCCCGCAGCCCCGGCAGCAAGAGCACCGCGGCGAGCGCCGCCGCGAACCCGACGGCGCCGGCGATCCCGGCCTCCGGCCCGAACGCCCCGCCGGTCAGCCAGCGCGGCCCGCCCAGCCGCGCATCGTAGAGCGGCGTGTCGACGAGGCTCAGGCCGCTCACCGGCAGCGCGAACACCGTCGCCATCGCCCAGTTCCAGCCCATGTGCACGGCCGTGGCGAACCACAGCGAGCGCGTCCGCAGGTACGCAACCGACAGAAGCACCCCGGCCAGGAAGATGTTCACGAGCGCCACCGCGTCCACGTTCGGGTTGTTGCGGTGCGCCAGCGCGAACGCGCCGCTCGAGACGAGCGTCGCCACCACCGGCCCGAACCCCGCCGTCAGCACCTGAAGCGGATAGCCCCGAAACAGCGCCTCCTCCGCCGCGGCCGCGACGCCGAACAGCGCCAGGTCGCGCAGAAGCTCGAGCACGTAGCCGCCGGCCGTGCCGGCGTCCGGCCCCCACACGAGCCGCCCGGCCCCCAGGATCACGAGCACCGCCACGCCCTGCGCCGCCGCGCCGATCCCGAGCCCGACGACCAGCTCGCGCGGCGTCGCCCGCGTCCAGGCGAACCCGAGCGCGCCCGGCCGCCGCCCGTCGACCAGGCGGAGCATCAGCCAGCCGGCGACGAGCGCCGCGAGCAGGCCGGTCCCGGCCGAGACCACGAGCGCACCCGCGCCGTCCGGCGGGCCGAGCGCGCCCGGCGCGAGCGCGAGCGCCGCCCGGCCGAGCAGCCCGAAGACGGCGCCGGCCAGCCCCAGCGCGAGGACGAACGCGACGAGCCGGCCGAGCGTGCCGAGCACGTTCCGCGACCCAAGAAGGCGGACCCGGCGATCGGCGGGCATGAAAAGACCCTCGGACCTAGATCGGCCCGAGGGTCGGGACCGCCGCGCCGGGCGCGCCGAGCGCGAGGCCGCGGAGCCTGCCGCCCGGCAGGCCCGCGCGTACCGCGAGGCGGAGATCCCGCCGGCTCGCGCCGGCTTCGAGCGCCCCGCCGCGCACGCTCATCTCAGATCCGCTCCACCGACAGCGCCACCGCATCCCCGCCGCCCAGACACAGCGTCGCCAGCCCCGTCCGCGCGCCCCGGTCCTTCATCGCGTGCAGCAGCGTGACCAGCACGCGCGCGCCCGACGCGCCGATCGGGTGCCCGAGCGCGACCGCGCCGCCGTTCACGTTCACACGCTCCCAATCCCAGCCAAGCTCCTTGCCGTCGGCCAGCGCCTGGACCGCGAACGCCTCGTTCGCCTCGATCAGGTCGTAGTCGCCGATCGACTTCCCCTCCTTCGCCAGCAGCGCGCGCACCGCCCGCACCGGCGCGAAGAACAGCTCCCGCGGCGCGACCGCCCCCGTCGCGTAGGCGTTGATCCGCGCCATGATGGGCAGCCCGTGCGCCTCCGCGTACGCCTGGCTCGTCACCACCAGCGCCGCCGCCCCGTCGTTCAGCCCCGGCGCGTTCCCCGCGGTCACGACCGGGTTCGTCACCTCCGCCGGCTTGTCCTTCACGAACGCCGGCGGCAGCTTCGCCAGCGCCTCCAGCGTCGTGTCCCGCCGCGGCGGCTCGTCCGTGTCGATGACCGTCGGGCCCTTCCGCCCCGGCACCTCCACCGCCACGATCTCCTCCCGGAACTTCCCCGCATCCTGCGCCGCCACCGCCTTGCGGTGCGACTCCAGCGCGAACTCGTCCGCCGCTTCCCGCGTGATCCCCGCCTTGTACGCCGTGTACTCCGCGTGCCCGCCCATGTGGCACTGCTCGAACGCGCACCACAGGCCGTCCAGGATCAGCCCGTCCTGGAGCTGCTGGTCCCCGTACTTCACGCCGTTCCGGTAACCACGCAGGTAGTACGGCACGTTCGACATCGACTCCATCCCCCCGGCGACGTAGACCTCCCCGTCACCGGCCCGGATCGCCTGCGCCGCCAGCATCACCGCCATCAGCCCCGAGCCGCAGACCCGGCTCACCACCATCGCACCGACGGTGTCCGGGACCCCGCCCCCCAGCGCCGCCTGCCGCGCCGGCGCCTGTCCCAGCC
>JADGGV010000208.1 GCA_019689775.1 Gemmatimonadota bacterium | reverse complement strand
CCCGCCGGGCGACGGCCCCCCGCTTGCGGCGAGCGGCCCGTGAACCTACCCTCCGGGCGAGCTCTCTGGCCCGACCTCGCCCCGCACGCCCGGGCGCCCCTGGCCCGCCTGACTCGGAACGGAACCGGCACCGCAGGCGCGACATGATCCGCATACCGATCGAGACCCACACGCTCGACAACGGGCTCCGCGTCATCCTGGCGCGCGATCCCGCCGCCGCCGTCGTCGCCGTCAACCTCTGGTACGCCGTCGGCTCGCGGAACGAGCGGCCCGGCCGGACCGGCTTCGCGCACCTCTTCGAGCACATGATGTTCCAGGGCTCGCAGCACGTGCCGGAGTCGGCGCACTTCGCGCTGATCGAGAAGGCGGGCGGCTCGCTGAACGGCTCGACCTGGCTGGACCGCACGAACTACTTCGAGACGCTGCCGTCCAACTACCTCGAGCTGGCGCTGTGGCTGGAGTCGGACCGGATGGGCTGGCTCATCCCGGCCATGACGCAGGAGAAGCTCGACAACCAGCGCGACGTGGTGAAGAACGAGCGGCGCTGGCGGGTGGACAACCAGCCGTACGGCGACTGGGACGAGCGCCTCCAGGCGATGGTCTACCCGCCCGACCACCCCTACCACCACTCCGTGATCGGCTCCATGGAGGACCTCGACGCCGCCTCGCTCGAGGACGTCGAGGAGTTCTTCCGCACGTACTACGCGCCGAACAACGCCGTGCTGACCATCGCGGGAGAGTTTGCGCCCGCGGAGGCGATGCGCCTCGTCGAGCGCTACTTCGGCCCGATCCCGAGCGGGCCGCCGGTGCCGCCGATCCCGGGGCGGACGCAGATCCCGACGTCGCTCGCGACCGAGGTCTGGCAGGTCGCGGAGCAGGACATCTCGCTCGCGCGCACGTACGTCGCGTACCGCATCCCGCCGTTCGGCACGGCGGAGTTCTACCCGGCCACCGTGGCCGCGCACATCCTCGCGGCCGGGCAGGCCTCGCTGCTCACGCGGCGCCTGGTGCGCGGCCGCAAGCTCGCGCAGGACGTCGTCGCCTACGCGTTCCCGATCGTGGTCGGCGCCGCCATGCTCGCGATCTGGGCGACCGCCCGCCCCGGCGTCGACCCGGAGACGCTCGAGGGTGCGCTCTTCGAGGAGATCGATGCGCTGCGCGACGTCTCCGACGCCGAGGTCCAGCGCGCGATCAACCTCATCGAGGCGCGCCAGCTCTCCGACCTCCAGAAGATGGACGAGCGCGCCGACCAGCTCTCCATGTACGCGACGCTGTTCGACGATCCCGAGCGCATCAACACCGAGCTGGACCGGATCCGCGCGGTCACGCCCGCCGCGGTGCGGGACTTCGCGCAGAGCCACCTCGGCGCCAACCAGCGCGCGGTGCTGCGCTACGTGCCGAAGAACGGGGAGGCCGCATGAGCGAGCTCGATCGCAGCCAGCCGCCGGCGCCCGGCCCGGTGAAGGCGTTCGGCCTCCCGCGCGTCGAGCGCGTCCACCTGCCGAACGGGCTCGGTGTCCTGTGCGCGCGCCACGGCCAGCTCCCGCTCGTGACCGCGGCGCTCGTGCTCGAGGCCGGCGCCGAGGGCGAGCCGCCGGACAAGGCCGGGCTCGCCCACCTCGTGGCCAACGCGCTCGAGGCGGGCAGCGCGACGCGCTCCGCGGACGAGGTCGCCTGGGAGCTCGAGTCGCTCGGCGTCGAGTTCCATGCCGACGCGCGCTGGGACGGCGTCGTGCTCAGCATCGTCGTACCGCGCGAGCGGCTCGACCCGGCGATGGCGCTCTTCGCCGACCTCGTGCGCAACCCGGCGTTCCGCGAGGAGGAGGTCGAGCGCCTGCGCGAGGAGCAGCTCGCGGAGATCCTCCAGCGCCGCAAGGAGCCGCGGGCGCTCGCCAACGACATGGCCGCCCACTTCATCTTCGCCGACGAGGTCCCCTACCGCCGGCCGCTCATCGGGCTGCCGCACACCGTGCGCTCCATCGGCCGCGCGGACATCGAGGCGTACTACCGCACGCGCTATGCGCCCGGCGGCGCCTCGCTGCTCGTCGTCGGCGACGTCGACGCCGCCGACGCGCGCCGCCTCGCCGAGCGCTACTTCGGCGACTGGCGCGGCGAGCGCCCGCCCGCGGCCGAGTTCCCCGTGACCCGCCGCGTCGACAGCGCGACCGTCTTTGTCGTCGACCGCCCCGGCTCCGTCCAGTCCGAGATCCGCATCGGCGACGTCGGCGTCGCCCGCCACCACGAGGACTACTTCCCGCTCCTCGTGATGAACTCGCTCCTCGGCGGCGCGTTCACCAGCCGCCTCAACCTCAGCCTGCGCGAGCGGCACGGCTTCACCTACGGCGTGCGCAGCGGCTTCGCGTTCCGGCGCCGCCCCGGCCCGTTCGTGGTCCAGACCGCGGTCGCCACCGACGTGACCGCCCGCGCCGTCGAGGAGGCGCTCAAGGAGATCCGCCTCCTGCGCGACGAGGGCCCGACCGCCGACGAGGTCGCCGCCGCGCGCGACTACCTGGCCGGCATCCTCCCGCTCGAGCTCCAGACGACGGAGCAGGTCGCCGCGCGCCTCGCCGACCTGGTCATCTACGACCTCCCCGACGACTACTTCGAGACCTACCGCCAGCGGATCCTCGCGGTGAGCGCCGAGGCGGTCCACCGCGTCGCCCGCGACCACCTCCGCCCCGAGCGGCTCGCCATCGTCGTGGTCGGCGCCGCCGGCGAGATCGCGCCCGCGCTCGAGGCGCTGGGCGTCGGGCCGGTGCGGGTGGAAACCACGGACTAGGCTCTGTCTGCAAACTCCGGGGTAGCCCCAAGGGCAATGATGAGTTGGAGAATGCCGGAGGTTGCTGTTGGTCCGACGTCACGAGTTGAGCGACGCCGAGTGGGCGATCGTCGAGCCGCTGTTGCCCGCGCCCGCTGCGACGGGGCGGCCGCGCCTCGACGATCGCGTGATCGTCAACGCCATCTTCTGGATCCTCGGCACGGGGGCTCCGTGGCGGGATCTGCCCGAGCGCTACCCGCCCTGGCGCACCGTCTACAGCCGCTTCCGGCGCTGGCAGCGAGCGGGGGTGTGGAGGCGGGTCTTCGAGCGGCTCCAGCAGCAGTTCGAGGATCACGGCGGCCTTGACTGGGAGCTGTTCCTGGTCGACGGCACCAACGTGCGGGCCCACAAGGCCGCAGCGGGGGCGTCGCGGGAAAAAAAGAGCCCCGGCCGAGCCGGCCGATCCCGCACTCGGGCGTAGCCGCGGCGGCTGGGGCAGCAAGCTCGTCTTCGTCTGCGACGGAGGCGGCCTGCCGCTGGCGGTTCAGATGGCGGCCGGCGCGCGCCACGAGAGCCTCTTGGTGGAAGGTACGCTCGAGGACGTGCGCGTGACGCGGCTGGGCGCGGGAGAGCGCAAGTGGCCCGGGGCGCTGGCCGGCGACCGCGGCCTGAGCGTGCCGAGGGTCCGCGCCGGGTTGGCCGAGCGCGAGGTGGCCGATGTGATCCCGTACCGCAAGGACGAGCTGGCACGCATGGACGAGGCGCCGGCGTTCGATCGCGAGACGTACAAGCGCAGGAACGCCGTCGAGCGCTTGGTGGGCTGGCTCAAGGAGTTCCGGCGCGTGGCGACACGCTACGAGAAGCTGGCCGTGCATTACCTCGCTATCGTCCAGATCGCCATGACTCGCCTCTACTTGCGGCGGCATTTTGCAAACACAGCCTAGCCCTGGGGCGCAACCTCATGTCCGACAACGACACCCAGCCGGGTCTCATCTCGCGACGCCCGATCCACCAGGGACGCATCGTCGACCTGTCCATCGACACCGTGCGTTTCCCGAACGGGAGCGTCGGCGAGCTGGAGATGATCCGCCACTCCGGCGCCTCCGCCGTGCTCCCCGTGCTGAGCGACCCCGCCGCCCCGGACCCGCAGATCCTCCTCATCCGGCAGTATCGCTACGCCGCCGGCGGCTTCCTCCTCGAGGTGCCGGCCGGGCGCCCGGACCACCCCGGCGAGGACTGGGAGGTCTGCGCGCGGCGCGAGCTCGAGGAGGAGACGGGCCTCGTCGCCGGCGAGCTCCGCTACCTCACCACCATCTTCACCACGCCCGGCTTCACCGACGAGCGGATCCACCTCTACCTCGCCCTCGACGTGCGCACCGGCGCCACGTCCTTCGACCACGACGAGTTCATCGAGCCCGTCACCCTCCCGATCTCCGAGGCGCTGACCAAGATCCGCGACGGCGAGATCACCGACGCCAAGACGATCTGCACGATCCTCTACGCGGCCGGCTTCCTCCTGGGCGGGTAGCGCGCCGCGGCATCTGTCCGCGTCGGGGGTCACTGTCTCCGGCCGCCTGTCCTCTCCTGCGGACGACCGGTCCGCGGCGCCAGCCCGCCGGATCGGCCCGCTCTCCGCGCGCTGGCGCGAAAAACGCATGCTCTCCGCGGACGCGCCGGCGCCGGTACGCGTCGTGCTCCCTGCTCCGGCCGCCGGCGATCCACGTGAGCATCGAGGCTCCGTTTGAGCCGGTCCCGTGTTTCCGCGTCCGTGGGGGTCCCGATGGCCAATGTCCAGCCGGTCCGTGCGCCGAGTCCCTCGAGCCCGAAGCTGGCCGAGCTTGGGGACAGCGAGCTGGTCGCCCGGTTTCTGGCGGGCGAGAAGCGGGCATTCGGCGAGCTGGCCAGCCGGTACCACGTCCGGCTGACCAACTTCATCTACCGCACGATCGGCGATCGGGACCGCGCCGAGGACCTGGTGCAGGAGACGTTCATCCGGGTCTACCGTCACCTGCACCGCTTCGACCAATCGAAGAAGTTCTCGACCTGGGTCTACACAATCGCCGGGAACCTGGCGAAGAACGAGCTGCGGAACCGCTCGCGGAACCCACTGGTGCTGTTCCAGACGATCAAGAACAACTGGGAGGCCGACCACCGGCCGCTGGAGTGGGAGGACAACACGTACCGGCCGGACGACCTGTTCCGGAAGCGCCACCTGAAGGAGACGGTGGACCGGGCCGTGTCGCAGCTCCCGGATCATCACCGCGTCGTCTTCGTGCTGCGCGAGATGGAGGGGAAGACGTACGAGGAGATCTCGGAGATCACGGGCGTGAACCTGGGCACGGTGAAGAGCCGGCTGAACCGGGCGCGCAACAACTTCGCGCAGATCGTGGCGCCGATGCTGGACTAGGCGCCCCACCGGCCGGACCCGCCCGGCTGCGGGAGGCGGCAGCGTCCCGCGGACCGTCGATGGGACGGCCGGACAGAGCACAAGGACCCCGGGCCAACGCTGTTCCTACCAATGGCCCGTCAGGCCTCGTCGGCGCTGCACCGGCGAGGCCCTTTCCTTTTTCGGGATCGCCCCCGGCGACCCGGCGCGGGGCCGTCTGCGGGGATCGCGCGGGGGGCGCCGGGAACCCGTGGGCGCCGACCCTTGTAGAAGGGGCCGGTGCGCGGGGAACCCGCCACCACCGTGGAATGGACCGTTACGGCGAGATCGCCGGCGCTGGCCGGCCCGGATCGCGCTCGCGGGGACGCGTCGATGACCTGCCAGGAGTATCTGGCCCGCTACTCGGAGTATCTGGACGCGGAGATGGGGCCGGACGACGTCGCGCGGATGCGCGGGCACGCCGCCGCGTGCCCGAGCTGTGCCCGCTACGACCGCGTCCTGCGGCGTGGTCTCGCGCTGGTGCGCGAGCTGGAGCCGGTGCAGCCGAGGTACGACGCGCAGACCGCGCTGTACGAGCACCTCCTGCGCGCCGGCGAGCCGCGCTTCGCGCGCGGCGGCACGCTCGCCGCGTCGCTGGTCGCCGCCGGGCTGGTCGCGGTGCTGTTCTGGCGCGCGGTGCCCTCCGGCCCGGACGCGCCGCCGCGCGGTGGCGACGTTCCCGCCGCGGCGGTGCTGCCGACGCCGGATGCGAGCACACACTGGAACCTGCCGGCGGCGGGGGACGACATCGTCGGGCCGGGGTTCCCCGCGGCGGCCGCGGGCGCGCTCGCGAGCCCGTTCGGCGCGCCGCTCGGCGCTCCGCACTTCCGGCCGGTGGGCGTCGTTCTCCCGGGCGCCTATACCCCGCTCGTCCTCGATCCCCCAGATTACGGTCAGTCCGCGCCCGTCCCCGGGCTCCCGCCGACGACGTACGGCCGCTGACGACGCCGACATGCCCCTGCTCCGCCCCGACGCGCTCGCGCGAGCCCTCGACCAGGGGCAGCGCGGCGGCACCTACTTTCTCTTCGGCGACGAGGAGTACCTGAAGGAGGACGCGGTCGCGCGCGTCGTCCAGGCGCACCTCGACCCCGCCACGCGCGACTTCAACCTCGACCAGCTCCGCGCCACGGACGTCGATCCGGCCGCGCTCGGCTCGATCCTCGGCACGCCGCCGATGCTGGCCGAGTGGCGCGTCGTCGTGCTGCGCGACGCGCAGGCGCTGACCAGCCAGGCGCGCACGCGCGCCGTCGTCGAGGAGGTGCTCTCCCGCCCCGTCCGCGGCCTCGTGCTCGTGCTCGTCGCGCACCTCCCGGAGAAGTCGAAGGCACAGTTCTGGGAGCGGCTGAAGACGGCGGCCACGGCCGTCGAGTTCGCCGCGATCTCGGCCGCCGACGCGCCCGGCTGGCTGATGGAGCAGGCCGCCGCCCGCGGCGTCGACTTGCGGCCGGACGCCGCGCGCGCCCTTGCCGCCGCCATTGGCACGGACCTCGGGGTGCTGACCCGCGAGCTCGAGAAGCTCCGCGACTACGTCGGCGAGCGCGCCCGGATCGAGGTCGCGGACATCGAGGCCGTGGCCGGCCAGATCCCGCGGCAGAACCGCTGGGAGTGGTTCGACCTGGTCGGCGAGGCGCGAATCGCCGAGGCGCGGCGCGCGCTGCCGGCGCTCCTGGAGGCCGGCGAATCGGGCGTGGGGCTCGTCCTCGGCCTCGGCACGCAGCTCCTCCGCATCGCCCTGGCCCTGCACGGCGGCGAACGCGCGCTCGAGGCGCAGCTCCCGCCGCACCAGCGCTGGCTCGCCGGCCGCATCGCGCGCCAGGCGCGCCGCTGGACCGCGCCGCTCCTCGACCAGGCGCTCGACGACCTGCTCCGCGCCGACCGACTCCTCAAGTCCACCGCGCTCGGCGACGACGCCATCCTCGAGGAGCTGCTGCTCCGCCTCGAGGCGCGCGCCCCCCGCCCGCC
>JADGGV010000207.1 GCA_019689775.1 Gemmatimonadota bacterium | reverse complement strand
CCCCCCACACCCCAGGACGACGATGCCGCACACCGCACGCCGCCGCCTCGACCTGACGGCCGCCGCCCGTTCGGTGCTGTCCGCGAACGGGTTCGAGGTCCAGCTCTCGCCCGCGGCGGCAGCTCGACGCGCTCCCGGAGTCGCTCGAGGCGGACGACGTCCGCGACCTGCGCGCGCTCCCCTGCTCCTCGATCGACAACCTGACGACGCGCGACCTCGACCAGGTCGAGATGGCCGAGGAGCTGAGCGATGGGACGACGCGCATCCGCGTCGCGATCGCCGACGTCGACGCGCGCGTGCCGAAGGGCCCGCTACTGGACGCGCACGCGGCGCGCAACACGGTCTCGGTCTACGCCGGCGACGCCGTGCTGCCGATGCTCCCGGAGCGGCTGTCCCCGGAGCTGACGTCGCTGGTCGAGGGCGCGGACCGGCTCGCGATCCTGGCCGAGATGGTCGTGGACGCCGGTGGCCGGACGCGCGACTGCGCGGTCTACCGCGCGGTGGTGCGCAACCGCGCGCAGCTCGACTACGCCGCCCGCCACTGCACGGAGATGGAGGACCGCGCCCGCCGCGTCGAGCGCCTGCTCCGCAAGCTCGCCGCCATGGACCTCGTGCAGGACCGCGTCGGCGACGTCTTCGAGGCCATCGTCACCGGCGCGTCGCCGCGCGGCACGTGGGTCCGGGTCCGGCACCCGGCGGTCGAGGGGCGCGTCGTCCGCGGCGAGCACGGGATGGATGTCGGAGATCACGTGCGCGTGCGGCTCGTGCACCTCGATCCGGAGCGCGGGTTCATTGACTTCGCTCGGGCGTGATTAACGGAATTTTTTAAACCACAGAGAGCACAGAGAGCACGGAGGAGCGCCGGGAGGCGTCGGGCCGGAAACATCCATTTTTGGGGGTTGGACCGGTGGAACGAGGGTCGCCGGTGCGGATCCAGGTTCCGGGGCGACCCCACGTTCCGGGATTCAGAGGTTGGCGTCGGAGGCGGCGTCGCCCGGATGCACGTTGCTCCCGGGTGCGTCGCCGACGAACCTCGATGCCGCGCCTCTCCTCGGTGCCCTCTGTGAGCTCTGTGGTTAAAAATGTTGTTAATGTTGTCCCTCCGCCGCCATGGCGGCCGTGAAGAGGGCGGGGACGCCGCCGGTGTGGAGGAAGATCACGGTCTCGTCCGGCGCGATGTGCCCGTCGCGGATGTGCCGCAGCAGCCCCGCCATCGCCTTGGCCGTGTAGACCGGGTCGAGGAGGAGCGCGTCGGTCCGGGCCAGGAGGCGGAGCGCGGCGCGGCTCTCGTCGGTCGGGATCGCGTAGCCGGCGCCGATCATCTCCTGGTGCGTGATCACGTCCTCGGGCGCGATGCCGACGTCGCTGCCGAGCAGCTCGGCGGCCGCCTCGGCCAGCGCGACCGCGCGCGCCGTCTTCTCCGGGTCGCCCGGGCTGACGGCGACGCCGTGCGGCGTCCAGCCCGCGCCGTGCAGCCGCGCGCCGAGCACGATCCCCGCCTGCGTGCCGCGCGAGCCGGCCGCGAAGTAGAGGCGCGTCGCCTCGGCGCCCGCCGCCGCGAGCTGCGCCTCCAACTCCGCCACCGCGTCCACGTAGCCGAGCACGCCCAGCGGCACCGACGCACCGACCGGGATGTGATACGGCCGGCCGCCCTCCGCGGCGATCCGCTCCATCGCGGCGGCGATGGCGGCGGCCTCGTTCGGGTTCTCCGCGACGCCGGGCGGCCCCGGCGCCACGATCACGACCTCCGCGCCGAGCAGCCGGTCCAGGAGCAGGTTCCCCTCCCGCGCCGGCGACTCCGACGGCGACTCCAGCACGAGCACGCAGCCGAGTCCCGCCAGGCGCGCCGCCGCCGCGGTCATGCGCGCGTGGTTCGACTGCGTGGCGCCGACCGTCACGAGGTGCGTCGCGCCCTGCGCCTGCGCGTCCGCGACGACGTACTCCAGCTTCCGCGCCTTGTTGCCGCCGAGCGCCGGCCCCGCCAGATCGTCGCGCTTGACCAGGATGCGCGGGCAGCGGGTCGGCCCGCCGAGCGCCGCGCGCAGCCCCGGCAGCTCGTGCAACGGCGTCGGACCGAGGAGGAGCGGAAAGCGCGGGAGCGGGGCGCGGGTGAAGTCGGCGGGCGTGGGACGGCTCATGGACGGCTCAGCGGTTCGGGGATCGATCGCGACATGATGGGATTGTAGAGGCCGCGGGCCGCGCCGCGCCAGCCGGGATCGGCGCACGGCGCCGCGCCGGCCCCGTCCGCCGGGGGCGCCGGCCGCGTGCGCCGCGCGTCGCCCCATGCCCCATCGTCCAATGGACCGGCGGCGCGGGCTCGGCGAGGATGCGGTAGGACCGCGCGCCACCGGCGCGGCGGTCGCGCACCGAACCCCGGAGGTCGCCGTGCCTCTCCCGATCCGGAGCCGCGTCCTGGTCCCGCTGGCCACGCTCGCGATCGCTGCCTGCGCGACCCACAAGACGCCACCGCGCCCGCCGACGGCTGCGATGCTCCCGGCGCCGCCGCCGCAGCCCACGCCGCCCTACACCGTGCGCATGGACGTCCGCCACAACGGCCAGCAGCGCACGCTCGAGCCGGGGCAGCAGCTCGCCGTCACGCTCACGACCGACTTCGCCGCCGGCTACCGCTGGGAGGTCGACCAGATCGACCCGCGCGTCGTCCGCGAGCTCGGCAAGCCGAGCTACGTGCAGTACGGCGACCGCCCCGACGCCCGCGTCGTCCAGACGCTGCGCTTCGAGGGCGTCGGCCCGGGGCGCGCGCAGCTCCGCATCATCTACCACCGCCCCAACGACCCCGACTCGCCGCCGGCGTACGTCTACACGGCGATCGTGAATGTGCCGTAGGAGGCGGGCGGCGTTCATCCACCTTCGGGGGTGCCGACGGGGCGCTTGAACGGCGTTTGAACCACAGAGACCACAGAGGACACGGAGGGAGGTTACGGAGGACCGGGCGGCGCAGGCGGCGGGGCTCCGGGTGAGACGCGGGCCGCCGGTGAAAGCGCTCAGAGAATCCCGGACTTGGAGCGGGACCGGTGGGATGCGGGTCACCCGCGCAATCGACGCTTATCCGGCGTCGGAGGCGACTTCGCCCGGATCCAACTCCCCCGCGCCCCCCGCGACGCCCGCTCCTTCCTTCTCTGCGCCCTCTGTGATCTCTGTGGTTTAATGCCTTTTCCGTTCCACGCCGTTCACGTCACCGGCCGGCGGCTGAGCACCCTCCCCGTCCGGTTGCCCGTGAATTTCCCGCCGTCGATGGCGATGCCGCCGTTCACGAGGACGTACTCCATCCCCTCCGCGAGCTGGTGCGGCTTCTCGTACGTGGCGGTGTCGCGCACGCGGTGCGGGTCGAAGACCAGGATGTCGGCCTTCATCCCCGGGCGGATCCAGCCGCGGTCGTCGAGGTGGAAGACGGCCGCCGGGAGGCTGGTCATGCTGCGCACGGCCCACGGCAGGTCGATGACGTGCTCCTCCATCACGTACTTGCGGATCTTGCGCGGGAACGCACCGTAGAAGCGCGGGTGCGGCACGCCGTCGTCCATGGCGACGAGGCCGCCGTCGGTGCACGTCATCGTCCACGGCTGGCGCATGAACGTGGCGATGTCGTGCTCGGTCATGTTGAAGGAGACGAGGCCGGCGTCGCCCTTCCGGCGCAACTCGAGCGCCAGGTCGACCGGCTCCATGTTGCGCTCGCGGGCGACCTGGCCCAACGTCTTCCCCTCGATCGAGTGGTCGGGCCCGTAGTCGCTGAACTGGAGTCGGTCGGCGCCGCCGCGGCGCTCCAGGTTGACGAGCAAGTCGGCGCGCAGGCGCGCGCGCTCCGTGGGGTCGTCGATGCGGCGAATGAGCGCGCTGTCGCCGCCGACCTGCGCCCAGCGGGGGATGAGCGCGCCGGTGATGCTGGTGCCGGAGGCCTCGTACGGGTACTGGTCGGCGTAGACCTGGATCCCCTGCTCGCGCGCCTGGTCAATGCGCTGGACGATGTGGTCTGAGAGCCCCCAGACGTGCGGCCCGAGCGCCTTGATGTGCGTGACGATCCCCGGCAGCTTCGCCTCGCGCGCCACGGTGATGACCTCGTCGACGGCGGCCACGAGTCCCACGTTGTAGTCCGACTCGTCGCGGATGTGGCTCGTGTAGACGCCGCCGAACTCGGCCGCCACCTTCGCCAGCTCGACGATCTCCGCCGTCTTCGAGTAGCTGGACGGCGCGTAGTACGGGCCGTCCGAGAGGCCGAACGCGCCGGCCTGCATCCCCGCGCGGACGAGCGCGCGCATCCGGTCCAGCTCGGCGGGCGTGGGGTCGCGGTCGCTCATCCCGAGCACCGCGCGCCGCACGCTGCCGTGCGGCACCATGAGCGCGACGTTGACGCCGAGCGGGTTCTTCTCCAGCGCCGCGCGCTGCTTCACCAGGTCGATGGGGCCGCCGCCGTCGGGGTTCGCGAAGATCGTCGTCAGCCCCTGCGCCAGCAGCGGCTGGCCGTGCGCCAGCGACGCCGTCGCGAGCCCCGGGCCGGCGTGCGAGTGCGTGTCGATGAAGCCCGGCGTCACGAACATCCCCTTCGCGTCGATGACCCGCTTCGCGGTCGCGCCGCTCAGGTCGCCGACCGCGGCGATGCGGTCGCCGATGACGCCGACGTCGGCGTAGAACCAGGGATTGCCGCTGCCGTCGAGCACGCGGCCGCCGCGGATCAGCACGTCGTAGGCGGCGGCGCTCCGCGCGGCCGTCTGGGCGGCCGCCGGGGCCGCCGCCGCCAGCAGGCACAGCGCGACGAGGACCTTCTTCATTCCGGTCTCCTGGCGTGGAAGGGTGTGGATCCGCCGGCGCGTGCGGGCCGACCGCCCGTCGCGCCCGGGCACTTCGGCCGGATCGGGGCTCGCGGGAATGGTTGATCGCGCGCCAATGTAGTGGCAGTTCGCCGCCGAGTCGACCCGCGACCGGCGGCCCCGGGGGAGTCGCCCGTCACCGTCCATCGGAGGACACGATGCCGACCACACGTCGCACGCTCGTGCTCGCGCTCGCCGCGCTCGCGCCGCCCGCCGCGGCGCAGGCGCAGCTCCGCCACGCGCCGCCCGTCTACCCGGAGACGCGCACCGTCGACCACGTCGACGACTACTTCGGCACGAAGGTCCCCGACCCCTACCGCTGGATGGAGGACCTGAACTCCCCCGACGTGGCCGCGTGGGTGCGCGCCCAGAACGACGTCACCGAGCGCTACCTCGGCGAGCTGCCGCTGCGCGGCTGGTTCAAGGAGCGGATCACGGCGCTCTGGAACTACCCGAAGGTGTCCATCCCGACACGGCGCGCCGGCCGCCTCTTCTACAGCCGCAACAGCGGGCTCCAGCGGCAGAACGTGATCTACACGCGCGCGGCGCCGGGCGCGCCGGAGCGCGTCGTCATCGACCCGAACACGTTCTCCGCCGACGGCCGGCTCGCGCTCGTGGGCTTCTCCCCCGCGCCCGACGGCAAGCACTTCGTCTACGGCATCTCGGAGGGCGGCGCGGACTGGCGCACGCTCTTCGTGCGCGAGCTGGACAGCGGCCGCCAGCTCCCGGACACGATCCGCTGGCTGAAGGGCGGCGGGGTGAGCTGGACGAAGGACGGCGCCGGCTTCTACTACTCCCGCTTCCCGGAACCCGAGCCGGGCAAGCAGCTCCAGAACGCGATCCACGACCAGAAGATCTACTACCACCGCCTCGGCACGCCGCAGTCCGCCGACGTGCTGATCTACGAGCGCCCGGACCACCCCGACTGGTTCGTCGGCGCCAACGTGACGGACGACGGCCGCTACCTCTTCATCTTCGTGAACCGCGGCACCGAGGCGCAGAACCGGCTCTACTACGCCGACCTCGGCGACCCGCTGCACCCGAAGGTGGACGCGCCGATCCGGCCGCTGTTCGACAAGGGCGACGCGGCCTACGGCCCGATCGGCAACGTCGGCAGCACCGTGTACCTAGGGACCGACCGCGGCGCGCCGAACGTGCAGATCGTCGCCTTCGACCTGGCGACGCCGGAGCGGTGGCGCACGATCGTGCCGGAGCGGAAGACGCCGATCGCCAACGTCGCCATGACGAAGGACCGCCTCGTGGTCGAGTACCTCGAGGACGTGACGTCGAGGCTCCGCCTCTTCGGCCTGGATGGCAAGGAGCAGGGCGAGATCGCGCTCCCCGGCCTGGGCAGCGTCCAGGGGCTGAGCGCCGACCGCGACGTCCCCGACCTCTACTACGCGTTCACCTCGCCGCTCTACCCGACCACCGTCTTCCACTACGACCCGGCGACCGGGCGCAGCACGCCGTTCGAGGCGCCGAAGCTCGCGGCCTTCGATCCGAGCGACTTCGAGACGCGCCGGGTCTTCGCGACCTCGAAGGACGGCACGCGCGTCCCCGTCTTCATCACCCTGAAGAAGGGCCTCGCGCTGGACGGCTCGCACCCCGCCATGCTCTACGGCTACGGCGGCTTCGACATCAGCACGACGCCCAGCTTCCGCCCCGACGTCATCGCCTGGCTCGAGCGCGGCGGCATCTGGGCGACCGCGAGCATGCGCGGCGGCAGCGAGTACGGCGAGGCCTGGCATCAGGCGGGGATGTTCGAGAAGAAGCAGAACGTCTTCGACGACTTCATCGCCGCCGCCGAGTACCTGGTGAAGGAGCGCTACACGACGCCGGCGAAGCTCGCCATGATGGGCGGCTCCAACGGCGGGCTCCTCGTCGGCGCCGTCGAGGAGCAGCGCCCCGACCTCTTCGCCGTCGCGCTCCCCGCCGTCGGCGTCATGGACATGCTCCGCTACCACCTCTTCACCGGCGGCGGCGCGTGGACCACGGAGTACGGCTCCTCCGCCGACTCGACGCAATTCAGCTACCTCATCAAGTACTCGCCCGTGCACAACGTCAGGCCGGGCGTCTGCTACCCGGCGACGCTCGTCACCACCGCCGACCACGACGACCGGGTCGTCCCGAGCCACTCGTTCAAGTTCACCGCGGCGATGCAGGCCGCGCAGTCGACGGTGCCGAACTGCGACAACCCGATCCTCATCCGCGTCGAGACCCAGGGCTCGCACGGCTACCGCCCCACCGACAAGCGCATCGCCGAGCTCGCCGACCAGTGGGCGTTCACGGCGGAGCACGTCGGGATGCGGCCCTAGCGGCACCCGGGGGCGCGGACCGGTCGACCGGCCCGCGCCC
>JADGGV010000206.1 GCA_019689775.1 Gemmatimonadota bacterium | reverse complement strand
GAGGGGTGGGAGGAGGCCGGGCGGAGCGTGGCCTGGAGGAAGCTTCGGCCGGAGGCGCGGCGGGGTTCAGCCGAACGGCGGCGTGAGCGGGGGTGGGGTCGACCCGGGTTCGACCGAAGACCCGCGAGCTCGGTTTCCCCTCAGCGCATCATGGGTATCCGACCAGAAGCGGTGCCAGGTCCGGATCCGCGGATCTCAGCGCCTCTCGAACGGCCGGGAGCGTGCGCCGCATCCACCTCAACGCATGATCCCGGTCTTCGGGGCCGGCAATGACCGGGTCGTACATAGACCCTTTCCGCAGGCCACGTACTTCCGCGGAGTCAGGAACGAGATCCGACAGCGCCTCGTAACCGAGCGCCGCGGCGCCGGCGAACGCCATTTCATGATGCCCGGCACCGCCGCCCGGGCGAAGACCGTGGGCAGCGAGGAGCGCAAGTGCCGCGAGGTGGCCGGCGTCGTACGCCGACCGAAGCGCGCCATCGGTGCTCATCCCCTCCAGTTCGGCATCCCTTGCGCTCTCCACGGCCTTCCGCCACACCGCCGCCACTTGCTCCCTTGTGGCCGGCTGCGCTCGGAGGCGGCCGACCTCGAGCATCCGGCGGATGCCGTGTGGCCACGGTCGTGACTCATCCGATCGGTCGCGTGGGGTCATGTGGCCGCCCCCACGAGATCCCGAGTGCTGATCCCAGCCGCGGCCGTGAGTGGCGCAATGGCAGACGACGTACCGGCGATCCACTGCTTGGGGCCACTCAGCACCTCACGGACAAACCCCCACGCCGGGTGTGTCGGATCCCCGAGACGATCCGCCAGTGCCTGGGGCGTGTACCGCACCGCGTTCACCTCACGACCGAGGAGCAGTCCCACCTCGGCGAAGTGGCGAAGCAATGTCTTCCGATCGGCTGTCGGCTCCTCTACGACCAGGAGGTCGATGTCGCTATCCTCGCGCTGCTCCCCGGTGGCGGCGGAGCCGAAGATGAAGGCAGCGTGAACGCCCGGCACGTCCACGAGAGCGTTCCGCAGCAGGGGAGCCGGATCCGCCGAGGTGGCCTCGAGAATCCGCAGGGCCGTCCAGATCGCCGCGCCCTCGATCGCGCGGTAGTGGGTCCGTCGGCCCTCTCGTTCCTTTCGTAGAGCGCCGAGCTCGACCATGCGCTCGAGCTCTCGTTGCAGAGAGGCACCCCCGAGGCCGAGCGACCGCTGGAGATCGCGCGAATGCGGCCGTGCGTCCGGGCGGATCAGGAAGTAGCGAATGATGCGAGCGGCCGCCGGGGCGATCCCGAGAACGTCCAGCGCGTCTCCTCTCGTGCGCAAACCAGGCCTCCTCCAGGCAGGGCTTGTGTTCCAAAATCTAGGGCGACAGGACGGCCCAATCAATAGGGCGTTCCGCGTGGGACAAGGACTCGGAAGCCGCTCGGAAGGCGCGAGCTTCCGAGCCGACGTCCGGCATGGGTTGCTCGACGCAGGCCTCTTGCCTCCCTGCGCCCCGGCGCGTACGCGCCTGCCGCACCCTGATCCCGCGTCCGCCGCCGGATGGCCGCCGTGAGCCCGTTCGAGTACCTCTCGGTCCTGATCTCCGTGATCGTCGGGCTCGGGATCTCGCACCTGCTCACCGGCGTCGCGCGGCTCATCCAGCTCCGCCGCAAGATCCGGCTCTACCCGCCCACGCTCCTCTGGATGGCGATGCTGTTCATCCTCCAGATCCAGATCTGGTGGGTTGCCTACATGAGGCGCGGCGACGCGGGGTGGACCTTCTTCTCGTTCGTCGGCTTCCTCGTCATCCCGATCATCGGGTACCTGCTCTGCTACCTCGTCATCCCCGACCTCGAGTCCGGGAGCGTGGACCTGCGGGCGACCTACCACGCGAACCGCGTGTGGTTCTTCGGCCTGCTCGCCGCGGCCGTCGTCGTGAGCCTCGCCCAGAACGCCGCCCGCGGCGCGCTCGTCCTCGATCCGGACACGGCGTTCCTCCTCGTCTTCCTCCTCCTCTCCGTCGCGGGTGCGGCCATTCGCCACGAATGGTTCCACGTCGCGAACGCGTTCCTGGCCCCCGCGCTGTTCTGCGTCTAGGTCTTCGTCAACTTCCTGTCGCTGAGGTAGCCAGCGCCGCCCGCGCCGCCCCGGATCCGGGAATTGCGCCCGGCCATAGTGCCATTCAGGGCGTAAACGGGATCGTGCCGCGGACGGCTCCCGCCCGCTCAGCTTTCGCCGCTTTCCAGCGCGCCGATTACCGCCTCCTCGAGCAGCGCGCCCAGCACCTCGGTCGTCCGGGCGCCCTCCTCGGCGCTCGCCGCGGCGGGGTCGCCGAAGTAGGCGCGCTCGCCGCCCGCCGCCGTGAACGTGCCGAGGCCCGCGCGGATCGCGTCGGTCAGCGAGGCGGCGACCGGCGGCAGCGCGCCGCGCAGCTCCTCCCGCACGAGCGACGCGTCCACCGACAGCACGATGCTGGTCTCGTACTGCCCGGCGTGGCAGGCGCCGCTACGGAACTCCTCGGTCAGCCGCTCGGCGAGCCGCCGTCGGGTGATGTCCGGGAAGACGACCGGGAGCAGCCCGGCGTGCGACGCCTCGGATGCCGCCGCGCGCAGCGCGCCGACGTGCGTCGGGTCGAGGTGCGCGTTCGCGAGCGCGAGCGCGCGCCACCCCTGCGCGGTGAGCGCGCGCGCCAGGTCGACGACCAGCGCGGTGACCGTCTCCGGCCGGACGGAGAGCGTGCCCGGGAACTCGGCGGCGAAGGGCGCCGCCGTGTACACGAGCGGCGGCAGGACCACGGTCTCGACGCCGTCGGCGGCCAGCCGCTCGGCGCCGGCGCGGGCCATCGCCTCTGAGATCACGACGTCGGTCGACAGTGGGAGGTGCGGGCCGTGCGCCTCGATGGCGCCGACGGGGAGGATCGCGACGGCGCGGGCGCGGTCGAGGTCGCGGACCTCCTCCCACGTCATCGTCGCCAGTGCGCGGGCGCGGGCGCCGTCGCTGCCGGTGATCCGCTCCATGGCTGCCTCCGGGGAATGGGGACGGGCGGGCCGCGGGGGCGGCCGTCCGGGCGCGCGAAGGAAATCGTCGCACCGCCGCCTCGCCGGACGTATACTGCGGGGGCGACGCCGCCGGACGAACCCCGCGCCGGAGGTCTCAGCCCATGCCGCCCGAGCCGCTCCCGTTCGAGCCCCCCGAGACGTTCAACATCGCGGACTGGTTCCTGGACGCGCGCGTCCGGGAGGGGAAGGGGGGACGCACCGCGCTCCGGACGGACCGGGGGGAGTGGACGTTCGCCGAGGTGCAGGCGCTCGCGAACCGCTTCGGCAACCTGCTGCGCGACGCCGGCGTCGAGCCGGAGCAGCGCGTGATCGTCGCGCTACCAGACGGCCCCGAGTTCGTCGGCGCGTTGTTCGGCGCGCTGAAGATCGGCGCGGTCGTGGTGATGGTCAATCCGCACCTGCGGGCGGACGCGGTGGCCGCGTTCTACGACTACTCGCGCGCCGTCGTCGTGCTGGCGCACGAGGCGACGAAGGGCGCGTTCGAGGAGGCCGCGCGCGGCGCCCGCCACCTGAAGCGCCTGTTCGTCGTCGACGGCGCGGACTTCGACCTCCACCTCGGCGGGGCCTCGCCCGTGCTCGAGACGTTCCCGACGCACCGCGACGATCCCGCCATCTGGCTCTTCTCCGGCGGCACGACCGGCCGGCCGAAGGCCGTCGTGCAGACGCACCGCGCGTACGCGAACGCCGCCGAGTGCTACGGCCGCCACGTCGTCGCCTACCGCGAGGACGACGTGGCGATCTCGGTGCCGAAGCTCTACTTCGGCTACGCGATGGGCGCCGTGCTCTTCTTCCCGTTCGCCGTCGGCGCGTCCGCCGTGCTCTTCCCCGGGCGTTGCACGCCGGAGGCGCTCTTCGAGCGCATCGCGCGTTACCGCCCGACGATCCTGGTGAACGTGCCGACCATGGTCGCGCAGATGGTCGCGCACCCGGACGCCGGGGCGCAGGACCTCTCCAGCCTACGCCTGGCGACGTCGGCGGGCGAGGCGCTCCCGGTCGAGCTCTACCGGCGCTGGAAGGCGACGTTCGGCGTCGAGCTGCTCGACGGCCTCGGCACCGCCGAGATGTGGCACATCTTCATCTCGAACCGCCCGGGCGCCGTCCGCCCCGGCACGCTCGGCACCGCGGTGCCCGGCTACGACGTGCGGATCTGCGACGAGGACGGCCACGAGCTGCCGCCGGGCGAGGTCGGCATCATGCGCGTGCGCGGCGACTCCCGCGCGCTCTGCTACTGGCAGAACATGGCGGCGACGAAGCGCGCGTTCCGCGGCGAGTGGTACGTCTCGGAGGACATGATGTCGCGCGACGCCGACGGCTACTTCACCTACCACGGCCGCGCCGACGACATGCTGAAGGTGTCCGGGAAGTGGCTGGCGCCGAAGGACGTGGAGAACTGCCTGCTCCAGCACCCGGCGGTGCGCGAGGTCGCCGTCGTGGGCGTGAGCGACGCGGACGGGCTCGTGCGTGCGCACGCCTTCGTCGTCTGCGACGGCGCGTCCCCGGAGCTGGCCGAGACGCTCAAGGCGTTCGTGCGCGAGCGGCTCGAGGCGTACAAGGCGCCGCGCGAGGTGGTGTTCCTGGACGCGCTGCCGCGGACGCACCTGGGGAAGGTGGACCGGGGGAAGCTGCGGCGCGGCGGCGGCTGAGTGGGGGAGCGACGCCCCCTCACCCCCTCCGCCCCTTTGCGGCCGCGCGCCGCGGCGGTACTCTTCGGGGTTCGACGGTGAACGCCCGACCACCTCCAAGTCGTGAGCCTATGCGACGCTTCGCCATCTCCACCACCCTCGTCCTCGCCCTCGCGCTGCCGGCCGCGGCGCAACAGACGCGGGACCCCTCCGTCCTGACGCTGGAGCGGATCTTCTCGCGGGAATTCGCGCTGGAGGGCTTCGGCCCCGCGCGCTGGTTGGACGCGCACAGCTACACCACGCTCGAGCCGTCGGCGGCGGTCGAGGGTGGCGTCGACCTGGTCCGCTACGATGCCGCGAGCGGGCGCCGGCAGGTGCTCGTGCCGGCGTCGAAGCTCGTGCCGCAGGGCGCGGAGCGGCCGCTCGAGATCGAGGATTACGACTGGTCGCCGGACGGGCGGATGCTGCTCGTGTTCACGAACTCGCAGCGGGTGTGGCGCTACAACACGCGCGGCGACTACTGGGTGCTGGACCTGGCGTCGGGGGCGCTGAAGCAGCTCGGCGGGCCGGATGCGCCGCCGTCGTCGCTGATGTTCGCGAAGTTCTCGCCGGAGTCGAAGCGCGTGGCGTACGTGCGCCAGAACAACCTGTACGTCGAGGACCTGGCGACGGGGAAGATCACGCCGCTCACGACGGACGGCTCGCGCACGATCATTAACGGCACGTTCGACTGGGTGAACGAGGAGGAACTGAACCTGCGCGACGGCTTCCGCTGGTCGCCGGACGGGGCGCGCATCGCGTACTGGCAGCTCGACGCGTCGGGCGTGCGCGACTTCAACCTGATCGACGACACCGACTCGCTCTACTCGTTCGTCAAGCCGGTGCAGTACCCGAAGGCCGGGACGACCAACTCGGCGGTGCGCGTCGGCGTCGTCTCGGCCGCCGGCGGCCCGACCACGTGGCTGAAGGTCCCGGGCGACCCGCGCAACAACTACATCGCGCGCATGCAGTGGGCGGCGAGCCCGAACGAGGTCGTGCTCCAGCACCTAAACCGGCGGCAGGACACGATCCAGGTCATGCTGGCGGACGTGCGCACCGGCGACGTGCGCACGGTGCTCACGGAGACGGACAGCGCCTGGGTCGAGGTGGTCGACGACCTCCGCTGGCTCGACGGCGGCAAGCGCTTCACGTGGGTCAGCGAGCGCGACGGCTGGCGCCACCTCTACGTCGTCTCGCGCGACGGCAAGGACGTGCGCCTGGTGACGAAGGGCGCGTTCGACCTGGCGAACCCGGCCTCGGCGTTCGGCGAGCCGCAGGTCGTCGGCGTCGACAGCGCGGCGGGGATCATCTACTTCACGGCGTCGCCCACGAACGCGACGCAGCTCTACCTATACCGCACGCGGATCGACGGGTCCGGCGAGGCGCAGCGGGTCACGCCGGCGTCGGAGCCGGGCTCGCACCTCTACCAGGTCGCGCCGGGCGCGCGCTACGCGATCCACACCTGGTCGGCGTTCGGCAAGCCGCCGCGCACGGAGCTGGTGCACCTCCCCGACCACAGGGTCGTGCGCACGCTCGTCGACAACGCCGAGGTCGCCGCGCGGCTGCGCACGCTCAAGCGGGGCGAGGTCGAGTTCTTCCAGGTCGACAACGGCCAGGGGACGACGCTCGACGCCTACCTGATGAAGCCGCCGGGCTTCGACCCGAGCCGGAAGTACCCGGTGCTGTTCACGGTCTACGGCGGGCCCGCCTCGCAGACGGTGCTCGACGCGTGGGGCGGCCGCAACTACCTCTGGCATCTGATGCTGACGCAGCAGGGCTACATCGTCGCGAGCGTCGACAACCGCGGCACGCCCGCGCCGAAGGGGCGCGCGTTCCGCAAGGCGATCGCCGGCGACATCGGCAGCGTCGCCACGGCGGACCAGACGGCCGCCGCCCGCGCCATCATCGCCTCCCGGCCGTACGTCGACGGCAGCCGCATCGGCGTCTGGGGGTGGAGCGGCGGCGGCACGAACACGCTGAACCTGATGTTCCGCTCCCCGGACGTGTACCGCGTCGGCATGGCCGTGGCCCCCGTCACCGACGAGCGCCTCTACGACACGATCTACCAGGAGCGCTACATGGGGCTGCCGCAGGAGAACGCGGAGGGCTACCGGCGCAGCTCGCCGCTCAGCTACGTCGACGGCCTGCGCGGCGACCTGCTCATCGTCCACGGCTCCGGCGACGACAACGTGCACTTCCAGAACACGGAGCTGCTGGTGAACGCGCTCATCGCCGCGGGCAAGCCGTTCCAGATGATGGATTACCCGAACCGCACGCACTGCATCTGCGAGGGGCGCGGCACGACGCTGCACCTCTACTCGCTGCTGACCCGCTACCTCCACGAGCACCTCCCGGCCGCGGAGCCGGCGGCGGCGAGCGCGACGCGGTGAACGGAATTGTAAACCACAGAGGACACAGAGAGCACGGAGAAAGAGCGTAGAGAGGGAATAGAGGAGGGGATAGAGGGGCGTCGTGGGGGGCAACCACTTGGGG
>JADGGV010000205.1 GCA_019689775.1 Gemmatimonadota bacterium | reverse complement strand
GGACAGGACGGGCGGCGCGGCCGGCGGCGGGCGGCCGCGGGCCGTCGCCAGCGAAGGAGGGACGCATCGTGACGATCAGGAGCGTGAACCCCGCGACGGGGGAAGAGCTGGCGCGCTACGACGAGCTGTCGGACGAGGAGCTGGAGCGGCGGCTCGCGCGCGCGGAGGCGGCGTACCGGCGCTACCGTCGGACGCCGCTGCGGGAGCGGGCGGCGAAGCTGTCGGCCGCGGCCGAGATCCTGGAGCGCGAGGCGGAGGCGCTGGGCGCGCTGATGACGCGGGAGATGGGGAAGCCGATCGGCGCGGCGGTGGCGGAGGCGCGGAAGTGCGCGAAGGCGTGCCGGTACTACGCGGAGATCGGCGAGGCGGCGCTGGCGGACCACGTCGTCGCGACGGAGGCGGACCGCAGCTTCGTGCGCTACCTGCCGATCGGGCCGGTGCTCGCGATCATGCCGTGGAACTTCCCGTTCTGGCAGGTCTTCCGCTTCGCGGCGCCGGCGCTGACCGTCGGGAACGTGGGGCTGCTGAAGCACGCGTCGAACGTGCCGGGGTGCGCGCTGGCGATCGAGGATCTGCTGCGCCGGGCGGGCTTCGCCGACGACGAGTTCCAGACGCTGCTGATCGGCTCGTCGCGCGTGGCGCGGGTGATCGACGACGCGCGCGTGCGCGCGGCGACGCTGACGGGGAGCACGCCGGCGGGGAGCGCGGTGGCGAGCCAGGCGGGGAAGCGGATCAAGAAGACGGTGCTCGAGCTGGGCGGGAGCGACCCGTTCATCGTCATGCCGAGCGCGGACCTCGATGCGACGGCCCGGATCGCCGTCGAGGCGCGCGTGATCAACAACGGCCAGTCGTGCATCGCCGCGAAGCGCTTCATCGTGCACGAGGCCGTCTACGATGCGTTCCTCGAGCGCTTCGTGCACGGGATGGAGTCGCTGCGCGTCGGCGATCCGATGGACCCCGAGACGCAGGTCGGTCCGCTCGCGACGGAGCAGGTCCTCCAGACGACGGTGCGCCAGGTCGAGGAGACGGTGCGGGCCGGCGCGCGCGTGCTGACCGGCGGCCGTCGGCTCGATCGCCCCGGTTGGTTCTACGCGCCGACGGTGCTGGCGGACGTGCCGGACGACTCGCCGGCGGCGGTCGACGAGATCTTCGCGCCCGTCGCCGCCGTCTTCCGCGTGCGCGACGTCGACGAGGCGATCCGCCGCGCGAACGAGACCAGCTTCGGCCTCGGCAGCAGCGTCTGGACGAACGACGAGGCGGAGATCGAGCGCTTCGTCAACGAGATCGAGGCGGGGATGACGTTCGTCAACGCGATGGTCGCCTCCGACCCGCGCCTCCCGTTCGGCGGCGTCAAGGCGTCCGGCTACGGCCGCGAGCTGGCGATCGAGGGGCTGCGCGAGTTCGCGAACATCAAGGCGGTGTACGTGACGCAGCGGCCGGGCGGGGGAGGGGCGCGGACGGAGTAGGGCGCCGCTCAGAGATCCAGCCGATACGCCGTCACCAGCTCCGCGCCCGGCGGCTGGAAGTCGTGCTCGGGCGCGCGGACGAAGCCGAGCCGCTCGTAGAGCCGGATCGCGACGCGCATGCTCGCGGACGTGTGCAGCCCGAGCGCGGTGGCGCCGCGGCGGCGGGCGCGACGCACGCACTCCTCGACCAGCGCGCGGCCGATCCCCTGCCCCCGCGCCTCCGGCGCCACGGCCAGCAGCCGTAGCTCCGGCCAGGCGACGGGCGCGGTGTGGCCGCCGTACACATCCACGGCCGGCGGGAACAACAGCACGCTCCCGGCGAGGCGCCCGTCGCGCTCCGCGACGATGCGTTCCACCCCCCCTTCCGCCTCCAGCCCCGCGCGCATCGCCTCGTTGAAGCCCGCCCACGTCGTCGGCGTCATGATCGCGGCGTACTCCGCGTAGGCGGCCCGCGTCAGCGCGCGGACCAGGTCCCGCTCGTCGGGCCGCGCATCGCGGACCCGCAGCTCGCCCACCCCGCTCATGGTCGCTCGCCGGCGCGGCGCCGGCCCGGCGTCGTCGCCTTCACCATTGGTGGCTCCTTCCCGTCTGCCCGGCGCGTCCGCGCCGAACGGTTTTCCCCGACGCCCGCCTCGGGGATCCCCCCACGCGCCGGGCGGCGATTCCCCCGACACACGAGCCTGGTTCCGCCCGACATACCGCCCCCGGGCCGGGATTTAGGATATGCACATGCGGATCTCGCTTGAGCCGCATGCTTCGAGACCCCTGGATCCAACGACGGCGACGGCGCCGTCTGACGAATGGAGCGGACCATGACGAAGTTGGCGGTGCGGCGCGCGACCCGGTTCGGGACGGCCATCGTAGCGGCCGCCGCGCTCGGCGGTCTGGCGTTCACGTTCAAGGCCGAGGCGGGGAGCGGCGCAAGGATCCCGGTGCGCACGCCGGAGCCGGTGCGCGGCGTGGAGGTGGCGAAGCTGACGGACCCGCCGTTCGTGCCGCCGCCGATCACGCGCACCTACGCGACGAAGGTGGTCGTCAACCTCGACGTGGTCGAGAAGCCGATGCGGCTGGCGGACGGCGTCGAGTACAACATGTGGACGTTCGGCGGCACGGTGCCGGGGAAGTTCATCCGGGTGCGCGAGGGCGACATGGTGGAGCTGCACCTGAGGAACATGGCCGGCAACTCGATGCCGCACAACATCGACCTGCACGCGGTGACGGGCCCGGGCGGTGGCGCGAAGGTGACGATGACGATGCCGGGCAGCGAGACGGTGTTCACGTTCACGGCGCTGAACCCGGGGCTGTACGTCTACCACTGCGCGACGGCGCCGGTGCCGGTGCACATCGCGAACGGGATGTACGGGCTGATCCTGGTGGAGCCGAAGGGCGGGCTGCCGAAGGTGGACCGCGAGTACTACGTGATGCAGAGCGAGTTCTACACGAAGGGGAAGCACGGTGAGGCGGGGCTCCAGCCGTTTGACTTCCAGAAGGGCGTGGACGAGCGGCCGGAGTACGTGGTCTTCAACGGCGCGGAAGGCGCGCTGCTGGGCGAGCACGCGCTGAGGGCGAAGCAGGGCGAGACGGTGCGGCTGTACGTGGGCAACGCGGGGCCGAACCTGACGTCCTCGTTCCACCTGATCGGCGAGATCTTCGACAATGTCTACCAGGAGGGCGGGACGATGGCGTCGCAGCACAACGTGCAGACGACGCTGATCCCGGCGGGCGGCGCGGCGATCGTGGAGTTCCGCGCGGAGGAGCCGGGCGACTACACGCTGGTCGACCACTCGATCTTCCGGGCATTCAACAAGGGCGCGCTCGGGCTGCTGAAGGTGGACGGTCAGCCGAACCTGGCGATCTACAAGGGCCAGGCGGGGACGCCGGCGGCGGAGTGAGCGGTTGGGGGTCGGCCCGGCGACGTCGCCGGGCCGGCGCTCCCGGCGTACCGCGCGATCCCGCGCAAGCCGAACGTCCTCGAACCCGATGCTCGACGCGACGGCCGCCTGCGTCGCGTTCGTGAGGTGATGATCATGTCCCGTCGTCGCACGCTTCTCCCGCTGCTCGTCGTGGTGACCGCGCCGGTCGCGCTCTGCTCGGGGCCGGGTGCGGAGCCGGCGGTGGGGTCGGGGGCGGCGGTCCGGACGGCCGCGGCCGCACCGGCGGCCGTCGCGCGGGCGACGACGGTCGCGCCGACGCCGGCGCCCGCGGCTCGGCCTGAAGCCGGAGTCGCTCCCGCGTCGCGCCGCGAGATGGCGCGCGTTCCGGCCGGCAGCTACCTGCCGCTGTACGCGGCCGGGCGCCGGCGGGTCCCGGTGGCCGCGTTCGAGATGGACCGCTACCCGGTTACGCGGGCGGAGTACCTGGAGTTCGTGCGGCGGCACCCGGAGTGGCGCCGCAGTCGCGTCGCGGTGGCGGGCTACCTCGCCGACTGGCGGGGCGACCTCGATTTCGGCGACGCGACCGACGCGCGCCGCCCGGTGACCCGCGTGCCGCGGGCGGCGGCGCAGGCGTTCTGCGCCGCGGAGGGGAAGCGCCTGCCGACCACCGACGAATGGGAGTACGCCGCCGGCGCGGGCGTGGACCGGCGCGACGCGGCGTCCGACCCGGCGTTCCGCCAGCGGCTGCTCGAGCTGTACACGCGCCCGCGCGGGGCCGAGCCCGCGCCGATCGGCTCGACGTTCCGGAACGCGTTCGGCCTCTCCGACCTGCACGGCCTCGTCTGGGAGTGGGTGCAGGACGCCATGCCGGCGGACCACGCGCACCACGCGGGCGGGGCGCACGACATGGGGTGCGCCGGGAGCGCGAACGGCGCGACCGATCCGGACGACTACCCCGCCTTCCTCCGCTACGCGTTCCGGGCGGCGCTGACGCCGGACGCGACGCTGCCGAACCTGGGCTTCCGCTGCGCGCGCTGAGGCGGTTGCGCCGCTCTCCACCGTGATCGTGGCCGGCGGGGGCGTCCGCTGCACGCGCTGAGGCGGCGCCGATCTCCCGCGCCCGGCGAGCGGCCGCTCCCGATCGTGCCGGCGCGCGCCGACCGTCCAGGCGCATCGGCTGGGCGTCAGCTCGTTCGATCCTCCGCCTCCGGGCCGGCCGCGTCGGGGCGCAGCAGCCGCGTCGCCGCCTCAATGCTCTCCTGCGAGCCCGCTACCGCCAGGACATCCCCGGCGCGTAGCCGTTCCCGCCCCGTCGGGACGATGATCTCCTCCCCATCGCGCGTGATCGCGAGCACCGTCGCGCCGGTCAGGCCGCGCAGGTTCAGCTCGGCCAGGGTGCGGTCCACCGCCGGGCTGCCCGCCTCGATGCGGATCGGCTCCGGGTGCCCGAGGCCCGGGAGCGTCTCGCGCACCCATTGCAGCGGCGCCATGCCGGGCGCCGGGAGCGCGGGCGGCGTCGCTCGGGCCCCGGTGGTGGCCTCGCCCTCGTCGCTCGCCATCTGACGGGCGAGCGCCGCCGCGATCACCTCGGCGCCGGCCCTGGCGTGGCCCTGCAACGTGGCGGCGCCGCGCCAGAGCGCGACGGCGAGGAGCGCGGCCACCGCGGCCAGGACCACCGCTCCGCGGAACGGCGGGACGAACGGCTGCGTCACGGCGACGAGCAGGACCCCGAGCAGCATGACGACGGCGAGCTGGAGCGTGACGGCCAGCACGCGCCGGGGGGCGAGGCCGAAGTCGGGCCGCCCGGGAGGCGCCGGCGGGATGGCGCGCTCCGCGAGCTCCACGGCCAGGCCGCGCGAGCCGCGCACGAGCCCGAGGAGGAGCGGCGCGGCCACGACCGTCGCGGCGGCGGTGATCACGGCGCGCGCCGCCTGGGGCGAGATCCCCGTCGCCGCGGTGAGCAGCGCGGTGACGCGCGTCAGCTCGAGCGAGACGCCGATGACGAGGAAGGCGAGGAGCACCGCGTCCAGGAGCAGCAGCCCGACGCGGCGGCGGAGCCAGGAGCGCCGGCCCGCCTCGCCCGGCGCGGAGCGGAGCCGCTCCAGCCACGAGCCGTAGAGCGCCACGAACGTCTGGAGCGGCCGCGGCAGCTTGCGGTCAACGTAGGAGGCCACCGGGCCCGAGGCGCGGATGAGCCACGGGGTCGTGAGCGTCGTGACGGCGGAGACCGCGATCGCCACCGGGTAGAGGAAGGGGCGCGTCGCCCCCGTGGAGAGCCCCATGCCGGCGATGATGAAGGAGAACTCGCCGATCTGGGCCAGGCTCATCCCGCTCTGGACCGAGGTGCGCAGCGGGAAGCCGGTCAGGAACGCGCTGACCGTGACGGCGAGGACCTTGCCGGCGACGACGGCGCCGGTCAGCGCCGCCACGGCGGTCCAGTGCCCGGCGATCAGGGCCGGGTCGATCAGCATCCCGACGGCGACGAAGAAGATCGCGGCGAAGATGTCGCGCACCGGGCGGACCAGGGTCTCGACCGCCTCCTGCACGCCGGACTCGGCGACGAGCGTTCCGGCGATGAACGCGCCCAGCGCGACCGAGTAGCCGAACTGGAGCGCGAGGAGCGCGCAGGCGAAGCAGACGCCGACGGCCGTGATGACCGTCGTCTCGGGGCGGTTCACCCGCACCACGAAGCGCACGAGTCGCGGCACGACGAGCAGCCCGACGCCGATGAGCGCGGCGAGGAAGGTTGCCAGCCGGGCCGCGGTGACGGCGAGCCCGGCGGCGGAGACCGCCTGCCCGGCGGACACCGTCGTCAGGATCGCCAGGAGGAAGATGGCGATCATGTCCTCGATGATGAGGATGCCGAAGACGATCTCGGTGAACTTGCCGCGCGCGCCCTGCTCGGCGAACGCCTTGACGATGATCGTGGTGCTGGAGATCGCGATCACGGCGCCGGCGTAGAAGCTCTCCAGCGGCGTCCAGCCGAAGAGCTGGCCGACGCCGTAGCCGATCGACACCATGGCGGTGCTCTGGGCGACGGCGACGAGTCCCGCGGCCGGTCCGACCCGGAGCAGCTTGCGGAGGCTGAACTCGATGCCCAACCCGAACATGAGCAGGATCACGCCCAGCTCGGCGAGCGTGTGCACCGTCGCATCGTCGGCGACGAGCGGGATCGGGATGTGGGGGCCGATGATCAGCCCGGCGAGGAGATAGCCGAACACCACCGGCTGGCGCAGCCGCTGGAAGATGAGGGTCGTCAGCGCCGCGACGCAGAGGACGAGCGCCAGGTTGGCGAGGAAGTCGTACGCGTCGTGCATGGCCGGTCCGGGGCGTCCGCTCGTGGTGGTCGATGCCTGGTAACCGGTGACGTCCCGCACCATCGACGCCGGCGCGGCGACAAGCGGCGAGGCCGACCGGCGTCGGCTCACCGCCCCGTCGCGCGCCGAGCCGGCAGACGGGATCGCGAGCCGTGCTCCAGCGCGCGTGCGCCGCCGGCGGCTGGCGGCCGCGGCCGGCGGCGCGCGGCGAGGTGCCGCCCCGGCTGGCGGCGGCGGAATCGGCGGCGTTGCGCGCCCTACGCCGCCCGGCGACGGCGCTCCAGCGCGCAGACGGCGGCGATCGCCGCGTAGCTCGCGCCGACGAGCAGCGCGTGGTATGAGTTGGTGTCCATGGCGACCCAGACGGCGAGGGCGTACGCGGCGCCGACCGCGGTCATCCCGGCGAGCGCCGGCGGCCGGCCGCGCCAGACGCCGGCGATCAGCCACGCCGCGAGCGCCACGAGCGCGGTGAAGAGGGCGGGGGGGGGCGGCACCCCCCCCCCCGGGGGGGGGGGCGGGGGGGGGCGGC
>JADGGV010000204.1 GCA_019689775.1 Gemmatimonadota bacterium | reverse complement strand
TTCACTCGCTCACACTCTCGGATCCCGGGCTTCTCCAGATGGCATGCGCGGTGAGCGACGTGTACCGGAGCACGCCACCGGCCGCCGCATCCATTGAGTGACCGCTGTCGAGCCTGGCCGCTCCATGGGACCCCAGCCAGAGGATCGACATGAAGACAGCCGTGACACCCGGCCTCCTCGCCCTGACCGTGATCATGGCTCCGCGCGGATTGCGCGCCCAGGAACTCCCCGGCCGCCTGACATCCCCACCGATCCTCCTGATGCCCCTCGAGAGTTCGGGCGTGCCCGCAGTGAGTCTGTTCGCTTTCCAGGGCAGTCAGACGCCGATGATCGCCGGTCTGTCGTACTCGCTGCCACTCGGTCGCCGGCTGGCGCTGCAAGCGCAGGGCGCCCTCGGCCACCAGCGGCCTGGCGATTCCCCAGCCTCCGCAGCGGAAGGGCTCTATGCCGCCGGCCATCTCGGGACGAGTTTCGCGCTCGAGCAGGGGCGGTCGTCTTCGCTCAGGGTGTTCGGTGGGGTACAGGCGGCCTATCGGCGAGGACAGCGCGCGACGCGGGTCTCCGTGCCAGCAGGTCTCGCGCTGGCGCTGGGTACGCGCCTGGGCCCGGTTGGACTGACCCCGCTCGCCGCGATGGGTGTCGCGCTCCGCCACGACGACGCGAACGCGAACCGACTATTCGCAGGTCCCCTCAACGCCGTTGGGGTCGGCAGAACGGGATGGTTTGCCCAACTGGGCCTCCGCGTCGGCGTGGGGTCGTGGTGGGCCGAAGGCAGCTTCGGCCACGACAAGCAGATGGACAGTGACGCGGCCGGGATGCCGCCCCAGCCGGTCCCGATCGATGGGCTGCTGCTGCCGCGGGAGATCAGGGGCGAGCACCGTCTGAGCATCCGCATCGGGTATGATCTGAGGGGCTGAGCGTGGTCCGGCGTAGCCGGGGGCAGATTGCGAAGGCGCCCGCTGGCGGGTCGGCGAGCCGGGCAGGACCGGGGCGGCAGTCCTCCGCCACCCCACCCACTCTGCGGGACCGCACTCCTATCCGATCCGGCTAATCTGTTTCCCGTTCCCGCTCCCGGTTACGCTCCCGCTCCCGACCGTTCGGGATCAGGAGCGAAAGCGAAAGGGATCTGCCGGACTTGGCATTACACCCCCAGCGCCGCGACCACGCGCTCGAGCGCGTCCGCGGCGGGCACGCTCCCCTGCGCGATGCGCGCGGAGCCGCCGCCGCGGCCGCCCAGGTCCGCGAGCACGCGGCGCAGCTCGGCGCCGGCATCGATGCCGGAGTCCTCGGAGGTGGCGAGGAGCACGCTCGGCGGGTCGGTCACGAGGCCGAGAAGCATGGTCCGCGGCAGGGCGACGAACGCGTGCGCGAGCGCCCGCAGCTCGTCCATCCCGCCGGCGGCGCGGCGCAGGGCGGCGCGGCGCACGCCGTCCGATCCGGGGGCGGTCCGCTCCCAGAGGTCGTGCGCGCGGTGCTGCGCCAGCTCCGCCTCGAGCCGGCGCCGCGCCGAGGCCGCCTCCTTGAGCTGCTCGCGCAGCCCGGCGACGAGCGCGGGCGCCTCCTCCGGCGCCGCGGAGAGCGCCTGCGCGACCCGGCCGAGCGTCTCCCAGTCGGCGCGGGCCGCGGCGAGCGCGCGGGCGCCGCACAGGAACTCGACGCGCGTCTCGCGCCGGATCTTCTCCACGCGCCGCAGCAGCACCGGGCCGATCTCGGCCGTCCGGGCGACGTGCGTGCCGCCGCACGCGCTGCGGTCGATCCCCTCGATCGAGACGATGCGCAGCTCGCCGGAGCGCTCCGAGGGCTTGCGCAGCCCCGTCGCCACCGCGGCGTCCTCGAACGTCACCGTGACCGGCCGGGCCTCCCAGACGACGGCGTTCGCGCGCGCCTCGGCCGCGCGCAGCGTCGCGGCGTCGACCGACGGCGCGCCGAGGTCGAGCGTGGACGACGTCGCCCCGAAGTGCACGCTGACCGTCTCGAGGCCGTAGAGGTCGGCGAACACCGCCGACAGCAGGTGCTGGCCGGTGTGCTGCTGCATGTGGTCGAAGCGGCGCTCCCAGTCGATCCGGCCCTCGACCGTGGCGCCCGGCCCCGCGCCCAGCGGCGCCGCGAGCACGTGCGCCACGCGCTCGCCCTCGTCGACGACGTCCACGACCGCGACGCCACCGAGCGTGCCCGCGTCGCACGGCTGGCCGCCGGAGGTCGGGTAGAACGCCGTCCGGTCGAGGTAGACGCGCCGGCCGTCGTCGGCCGTCTCGACGACGACGGCGTCGAAGGTGCGCAGATAGGCGTCGGTGTAGTACAGGCGCTCGGTCACGGTCGTGGCAAGAGAGGTGGACGCTAGCGGGATCCGCCGCTGTGGTCGCTTCGGCCCCGACGCCTGAACCATACGCCGAGCCGCCCGCCCGCACCACCGCCCACCGCTTGTGACCGCCCACGGGGCGCGCCTATACTGCGGCGTCCCCGCGGCCGCGCCGCTTGCACCCCGCCCCCGTAGCCGATGCTCACCGTCCGCTGTCGCTGCGGCGAGACATACCATGCCGAGGAGGCCCACGTCGGCCGCAAGCTCCGCTGCCGACGCTGCGGCCGCACGCTCGTCGTGCGCCCGGCCACGGTCCCCGTGGGGCTGCGGCTGCGCGGCCGCGCCCGCGCCTGGGCCGACGCACTCCGCCGGCGACGCGCCACGCACGCGGCCGGGGCCACCGGGTCGACCGGCCGGGCGCGCCCGGGGACGCCCGGCGCCGGGGCGCGCCCAGCCGGCCCCGCCGCGGGCGCGCTCGCCCGCCGCCTCGCCGCCGCCGTCGCATGGACGCAGCGCGGCCGCGCCGGCGCGCTACGCCGCTGGACCGGCATCGCCTCGCTCGTCTACCTCGCCGGCGCGATCGCCGCCGCCGCGCTCCTCTGGGGCCTCGGCGACGCCTGGTGGCCCGCCACGATCCTCCTCTTCAGCGGCCGCTGGGTGCTGCTGCTGCCGCTCGCGCTCCTCGTCCCGGCCGCGCTCGTGCTCCTGAACGGCCGCGCGCTCCTCGCGCTCGCCGCCACGGCCGCGCTCGTGCTCTTCCCGATCATGGGGCTGCGCGTGCACCCGGGCCGCTCGGAGGCCGACGTCGAGGACGTGCCGGGCCGCGTGCGCATCGTCACGCTGAACGCGGCCGACAGCCGCAGCGTCGGCTACGAGCTGCCGGCGCTGCTCGAGATCTGGCGGCCGGACATCGTCGCGCTCCAGGAGTGCGGGCGGAACGTGGCGCCGGCCGTGGCGGCCGCGCGCGGCTGGCACTGGCAGGTCGCGGGGCGCGGCCTGTGCCTGCTCAGCCGCTATCCGATCGAGCGCGTCGATCTGATGAACCGCTCCGCGCTCGAGGATGTGCGCGCCACCTCCTCGATCGGCGGCGCCGGCTACGTGGTGCGCTACACGCTCCGACTCCCGGGCGGGGTCGTGCGGCTGACGAACCTGCACCTCGAGACGCCGCGCAAGGGCTTTGAGGCCGCCATGCGCGGCAGCCTGCGCGGGCTGAGCGGCAACACGCAGCTCCGCCGGATCGAGTCGCGCCTGGCGCGCCGCTGGGCGGAGGGCGCCGGCGGCCCCATCCTCGTCGCCGGCGACTTCAACACGCCGGTCGAGAGCCGGATCTTCCGCGAATCCTGGGGCGACCTGACGAACGCGTTCTCCAGCGCGGGCAACGGCTTCGGCTACACGCGCTACAACGGCTGGATCCGCGTCCGCATCGACCACGTCCTGGCCGGCCGCGGCTGGGGGGTGCTGCGCGCCGTCGTAGGCGACGACGTCGGCTCTGACCACCGGCCGCTGATTGTCGACGTCGCCCCGGAGCCCTGAGCCGTGATGCGCATCGCCCTGACTCGGGCCGTGAGCCCCGAGATCGCCCGCTGCGAGCTGACCCACCTCGAGCGCCAGCCGATCGATGCGGCGCGCGCCGCCGAGCAGCACGCCGCGTACGAGCGCGCACTCCGCGAGCTGGGGTGCGAGGTGCGCCGCGTCGCGCCGGCGCCGGAGCTGCCCGACTCCGTCTTCATCGAGGACACCGCCGTCGTGCTGGACGAGGTCGCCGTCATCACCCGGCCGGGCGCCGCGTCGCGCCGGCCGGAGACGGCGGCGGTCGCCGACGCGCTGCGCGAGTTCCGGCCGCTGCGCGCCATCGACGCGCCCGGCACGCTCGACGGCGGCGACGTGCTGCGCGTCGGCCGGACGCTCTGGGTCGGCGCGTCGTCGCGCACGAACGCGGACGGGATCGCGCAGCTCCGCGCGCTGCTGCGGCCGTTCGGCTACCGCGTCGAGGCGGTCGCGGTCGAGGGCGCGCTGCACCTGAAGTCGGCGGCCACGCTCGTCGCCCCCGACCTGCTGCTCGTCAACCCGGCGTGGCTGCCGCCGGCGGCGTTCGACGGGATGGCGCATCTCGAGGTCGACCCCACCGAGCCGTTCGCCGCGAACGCGCTCCTCGTCGGCACGCGCCTGCTCTGCGCGGACGCGTTCCCGCGCACGCTCGAGCGGCTGCGCCGCCACGGGCTCGACCCGCTCACCGTCGACGCGTCGGAGCTGGCGAAGGCGGAGGGCGGCGTGACGTGCTGTAGCCTCGTGTTCGAGGCGTGAGCGGCCGCCCTTGCGCCCCTCCCCGCCCCGCCGCTACGCTGCGAGGCAACGAACCCGAGTCCGTGCACCACCGTAAGCAACGAATGGACGTCCCCGACGCCATCCAGTCCCGCCGCTCGATCAAGCGGTTCACGGAGCGCCCCGTCACGCGCGAGGAGATCGAGCGCATCCTCGAGGCGGGCGTGCTGGCGCCGAACCACCGCATGACGCAGCCGTGGCGCTTCCTCGTGCTCGGCCCGCGCGCGCGCCGCGCGTACGGCGAGGTGCTGGGGGACCGGAAGGCCCGACGGGTGGAGGATCCGGCGGCCGCCGAGGCCGTGCGGCGCAAGGTCGCCGACGAGCACGCCGCGCTCCCGGCGATGGTCGGCGTCGCCGTCAAGCTGGCCGCGGACGCGGAGACGCGCGAGGAGGACTACGCGGCCGCGTTCATGGGGATCCAGAACATGGCGCTGACCGCGCTGGCCATGGGGCTGGGCACGCACCTGAAGACCGGCGCCGTCATGGACGACCCGCGCGCCCGGGCTGCGCTCGGGCTGCGCGACGACGAGCGCCTCGTCGCGATCCTGAACATCGGCGAGCCGGCCGAGGCCGCGCCGCCGAAGCCGCGCACGCCCGCCGCCGAGCTGACCCGCTGGCTGCCCTAGTCCGACGACGATGCTGCGCCTGCACGAGTACCGCTATCACCGCCCGACGTCGCTCGGCGAGGCGCTCGCGCTGCTGGAGGAGCACGGCCCGTCCGCCATGCCCATCGCCGGCGGCACGGACCTGATGCCGAACATGAAGCACCGGCTGTTCACGCCGGCGCACCTCGTGGCGCTCAAGCGGATCCCGGAGCTGCACGGCATCGACGTCGGCGAGCGCGAGGTGCGGATCGGCGCGGCCGAGACGCTGGCCGCCATCGCTCGGCATCCGCTCCTGCGCGACCGCCTCCCCTCGCTCGCGACGGCCGCCGGCCTCGTCGCCGGGCCGCAGCTCCGCAACATGGGCACGCTCGGCGGCAACGTCTGCCTCGACACCCGCTGCACCTACTACAACCAGACGCTCTTCTGGCGCTCCGCGCTCGGCTTCTGCCTGAAGAAGGACGGCGACGTCTGCCATGTCACGAAGGTCGGCAAGAAGTGCGTCGCCGCCCACTCCGCCGACACGCCGCCCGTCCTCATCACGCTCGGCGCGACGCTCGACCTGGTCTCGCCCCGCGGCGAGCGCAGCGTGCCGGTCGCCGATTTCTTCGTCGCCGACGGCGTCCGCAACACCGTGCGCGAGCCGGACGAGATCGTCGTCGCCGTGCGCATCCCCGTCCCGCCGCCGACCACGCACACCGCGTTCCAGAAGCTGCGCCAGCGCGGCTCGATCGATTTCCCGCTGCTCAACGTGGCGCTCGCCGTCGACCTCGACGAGGGCGACGTCGTCCGCGACCTCCGTCTCGTCGTCTCCGCCCTCGGCGCCCGCCCGCGCGTCGTCGCCGGCCTCGACAAGATCGCCGTCGGCCGGCGCCTCGACGACGACGTCGTCGACGCCGTCGCGCGCCGCGCGTTCGACCAGTGCCACCCCCTCACGAACATCACCGTCGACCCGGAGTGGCGGCGCGCGATGGTGCCCGTGCACGTGCGCCGGGCGCTGCTCGCCGCGCGCACCCCCGCGCCCGCCGCGCCGTAGCGAGGCTGCGCCGCGCACCCGCTCGCCGCGGTGGGGGCGCCTCACATCCGCTCCGAATCACTCCGGCCGCTGCGTGTAGTAGCGCCGCAGCCAGGCGCTCAGGCCGTCCAGGCCGGGGAAGAGCACGCGCTCGGTGATGTTCGCCTGGTCCAGCTTGTCGCGGACCTCCCACTTCAGCGACGCCGGGATGATGATCCGGCGGTACGCCTCCGGGTGCGCGTCCAGCCACTCGTGGAGGTGCGCCGTCGGGCTCGACATCACGGAGAAGAGCGCCGCCTGGTTCACGATCCGCTCGTCCAGCGACGGCGGGTCGTAGTACAGCACGAACGGCTCCGCCGAGAGCGCGTCGAAGCGCGCCAGCGTCGGTGCGGCGCGCGACAGCATCTCCGCCGTGAAGACGTCGCTCCCCTCCTCCTCGAGCAGCGCCCGCAGCTCCCGCGGCAGCAGCCGGTTCGTCTCGACGTAGCTCACCGCCCACACCGCGCCGTCGACGTCGAACGCCTCCATGGTGGCCGTCGCGAAGTGGAGCGCGACGAACGGCGAGAAGCTCCAGTCCAGCAGCCGGGTCGGCAGGCCGTGGTGCTGCGCCAGCGCGAGCCAGTTCCAGATCGAGTCCTGAGCCAGCCGCCCGTGCGCGTACTTCCGGAAGTTGCGCAGCAGGTCGCCCTCGATCTCGCGCGCGCCCGGGCCCATCCGCGACAGGCTCGTCGCCAGCTCGTGCCGCGCGTCCGAGCTGCCGCGGAACGCGTACGGCGCGCGAAACCGCCGCAGCGCCTCGCTCCACGAGCCCTCGAACAGCAGGCCGCTCAGGTCCGTCCAGCTCGAGGCGACGTCGATTCGCGGCACGCGCCCTCCGGCCAGGCCAGCGTTGCGCCGCGCGCCCGACCGACGGCCGGCCGGCCGGGCGCAGCGGCGCCCCGTCGCAATCGGCGTTCCGCCACCCCCACCACCCCACTC
>JADGGV010000203.1 GCA_019689775.1 Gemmatimonadota bacterium | reverse complement strand
TTGTGTATAAGAGACTGGCGGGGGGTGTGAGATCGGGGCCGTTCGTCGTTCCCGCGCCCGCGCCTGTTGGCGCCGGGCTCGTGCTCGGGCGCGTCTTTCGGGCTCGAGATCGAGATCGAAACGGCCCTCGCGTGCGCGGTGACCCGGGGGGCGGCCCGGCCGCGGCGCCGCGTGAGCTTCCGCCCGCCGGCACGCGCGCCAGCCGGAACCCGGCCCGCCCTACGCCAGCGCCGCGGCGACCTCCCGGATCTGCGCGGTGTGCCTCGCCTCGTGCCCGGCGAGGAACGTGATCCAGCCGCAGAGGTTCAGCGGTCCGAACACCGGGTGCGGCAGCACCACCTCGGCGAGCGCCAGGCCGTCCGTGGCGACGATCGCGTCGCGCAGCGCGGCGCGCACGGTCTCGAGCGCGGCGAGCGACGCCTCCACGTCCACCGCACCCGTCGGCTGCGCCGACGCGGAGGCGGTCAGCCGGCGGCTTCGGTCCAGCAGCCGCTCGAGGAGCGCGGGATCGACGACCGGACCGCTCCCCGGCCCGGCCGGAGTCCCCGCCGCGCGCAGCTCCTCGAGCCGTGGCGCCACCACGTCCTCCACGATGCGACGCTCCACGCCGGCCACGTGCTCGACGACCTCGGCCACCGACCACCGCCCCTCCGCCGGCCGCTCCCGCCGGCGCGCGGCGGGGACCGCCTCGACCGCCCGCCGCAGCTCGGCGCGCGTCGAGTCGAGAAGGCGCAACAGCTCTTCCGTGCTGGTCTGCATTCGAAGTCCTTTCGTTCCGGAAATTCCCCACATCCAGATCCTCTATTCCCCCGCGCCGGTTCCGGAGCGTCCCCCACAGCCGCCGCTTCGCCGCTTCCCTACGTTCTGCCGGACCTCGGTCGGGCGGATCCCGCGCGAGCGACCGGTGCGCCGGCGCGACGTCGCCCCCGAGATGCACGCAACGGAGCCCCCCATGGACGAGACGCCGCTGACGCGCCCGGACCTCGCGTCCCCCGCGCGCACGGATGACGCACCGAACCCGGCGCCCGCCGCCGGCCGCCCCAACCTCGCCGCCGTCGACTTCGACCGCGCGCCGTTCCTGGTCATCTGGGAGACGACGCGCGCCTGCGACCTGGCGTGCAAGCACTGCCGCGCCGAGGCGATTCGCGCGCGCAACCCGCTCGAGCTGTCCACGGAGGAGGCGAAGGCGATGATGCGGGACGTGCGGCGCTTCGGCCGTCCGCTCTTCGTCCTGACCGGCGGCGACCCGCTCAAGCGGCCCGACACGGTCGAGCTGGTCGCCTTCGGCGCCTCGCTCGGCCTGCGCATGGCGATGACGCCGTCCGGCACGCCGCTCATGACGCCCGAGATCCTGCGCCGCCTGCGCGATGCCGGGCTCTCGCGCCTCGCCGTCAGCCTGGACGGCTCGACCGCCGAGATCCACGACGCGTTCCGCGGCGTCGACGGCTCCTGGGAGTGGACGATCCGGATGCTCCGCGCCGCGCGCGACCTCGGCCTCACCACGCAGGTCAACACGACCGTCAGCCGCTACAACCTCGAGGACTTCGACGCGCTCGCTGCGCTCATGACCGGGCTCGGCATCACGCTCTGGTCCGTCTTCTTCCTCGTGCCGACCGGCCGCGCCCGCCCGCAGGACGTCGCCAGCGCGGACGAGTTCGAGCAGGTCTTCCACCGCATGTACGACCTCTCGCGCACCGCGCCGTTCGACATCAAGAGCACCGCCGCGCCACAGTTCCGGCGCGTCGTCCTCCAGCGGCAGGTCGCCGAGCGCCGCGCCGGCGCCCGCCACGAGGCGCCGCAGCCGCTCACCGCCGGGATCGGCTTCTCGCTCGCCGACGGCGTCGGCCGCGCCAAGGGCGTCAACGACGGCGACGGCTTCATGTTCATCAGCCACATCGGCGAGATCTACCCGTCGGGCTTCCTCCCCATCGCGCTCGGCAACGTCCGCAAGGACGACCTCGTCGCCGTCTACCGCGATCACCCGACGTTCCGCGCGCTGCGCGACCGCGACCGGCTCAAGGGGAAGTGCGGCGTCTGCGAGTACCGCGACGTCTGCGGCGGCAGCCGCGCCCGCGCCTACGCCGCGACCGGCGATTTCCTCGAGTCCGAGCCGTTCTGCGCCCACGTCCCCGCCCGCTACCGGCGGATGGTGGAGGCGGGCGAGGCCGAGCCAGTCGACGAGTACTTCCGCAAGCGCGCGCGCATCCCGCTCCCGGTGCTCTCTCCGGCCGGCGTGTGATCTGCGTCACGGTATCCGCCGCGGGCAACGGCGAGGTTCCGCCCCGGTACCCGGGCAGGAGGCGGCTGACGCATGCACACGCTGGTGCGACGATTCATCAAGACGGGGATCGCGTTCCTCTTCGCGGGGATCGCGGTGGGGCTCTGGATGCTCGCGCGGCGGGAGCTGTGGGGGATCTGGCCGAGCCCGTACGTGGTGTCGGCGCACGCGCACGCGGTGCTCGTCGGCTTCGTGATGTTCCTGATCCTCGGCGTCGCGCTCTGGCTCTTCCCGCGGGCGGAGAAGGGCGACGAGCGCTACACGCCGCGCCGCGCCGAGACCGCCTACTGGATCCTGGCGGTCGCGACCGGCGCGCGCTTCCTCGCCGAGCTCGCGCGCGCGGCCTCGACCGCGCGCTGGCTCGCCTGGATCGTCCTGGCCGGCGGCGTCGGCCAGGCGCTCGGCCTCGGGGTCTACTTCTGGACCATGTGGGCCCGGATCCGGCCCGTCGGCAGCCATCTCCGCGAGGCGAAGGGGGAGCGCTTCTGAGGCGCGGCGCGGAGGTTGTATGAGCGCCCGTGTGGCCCGGCCGACGGACCCCGGCGCCGGGCGGGACCCCGTACCCCCGGACCGGACCATGGCGGAGCCGACCGCCCGCGCGCCGCGCCTCCACCGCTGGATGCTCCTCCCCGCCGCCGCCCTCGGCTTCCTCGTGATGGGCGGCGTGCTCCGGCTCTACCCCCCGACCGCGGGCGCCAGCCGGCCGGTCCTCTTCCTCGGGCTCGTCCTGACCGGCGCGCCGCTCGTGGCCGGCACGTTGCGCGGCGTGCTCCAGGGCCGGCTCGCCGCCGACGTCGTCGCGGCCCTCGCCATCGTCACGGCCGTGGTCCTGGTCGAGCCCTTCGCCGGCCTGATCATCGTGCTCATGCAGAGCGGCGGCGAGGCGCTCGAGCGCTACGCCGAGGGGCGGGCGTCGCAAGCGGTCCGCGAGCTGGAGGCCGCCGCCCCCCGCATCGCGCACCGGCTCCACGGCGCCGCGCTCGAGGACATCGGCGTCGACGAGATCGCCGTCGGCGACCTGCTCCTCGTCCGCCCCGGCGAGATGATCCCCGCCGATGCGGTCGTCGTCGAGGGTCGCTCGCACGTCGACACCTCGCGCATGACCGGCGAGCCGATCCCCGTGCGGGCCCGCGCCGGCACGCGCCTCCCCAGCGGCAGCCTGAACCAGGAGGGCGCGCTCACGATCCGCGCGCTCGCACTCTCGCGCGAGAGCCAGTACGCCCGCATCGTCGAGCTCGTCCGCACCGCGCAGGCCGGCAAGGCGCCGCTCCAGCGCCAGGCCGATCGCGCCGCCGTCTGGTTCACGCCGTTCACGCTCGCCGCCTGCGCCGTCGCCTACCTCCTGAGCGGCGACGCGACGCGCGTGCTCGCCGTCCTCGTCGTCGCCACGCCGTGTCCGCTCATCCTCGCCGCGCCGGTCGCCATCATCGGCGGCATCAACCGCGCCGCACGCGGCCACATCATCGTGCGCCGCGGCGCCGCCATGGAGGCGCTCGCCCGCGTGAACGTCGCCGTCTTCGACAAGACCGGCACGCTCACCGTCGGCATCCCCGAGGTCACGCACATCCTTACCGCCGACGACTGGACCGAGGCTGCCGTGCTCCGGCTCGCTGCCGCCGTCGAGCAGCGCTCGGGCCACCTCGTCGGGCGCGCCGTCGTCCGCGCCGCCCGCGAGGCCGGCCAGCCGATCCTCGTCGCCACCGACATCGAGGAGGCCGCCGGCCGCGGCGTCAGCGGCCACGTCGACGGTCGCCGCGTCGCCATCGGCTCCCTCGGCTACATCCGCGAGCTGCACGACGACGCGGCCGCCGACCTCGAGCCGCTCGAGCCCCACGCCGCCGGCCTGCGCGCCTACGTCGCCGTCGACGGCCGCGGCGCCGCCATCATCACGTTCGCCGACCGGATCCGCCCCGGCCTCGCCGACCTGTTCCGCGAGCTGGACCGGCTCGGCATCCGCCGCAAGATCATCCTCTCCGGCGACCACGAGCACAACACCCGCGCCGTCGCCGACGCCCTCGGCATCGACGAGTTCCGCGGCGATCTCCGCCCCGAGGACAAGGTCGCCGCCGTCGAGAACCTCGTCCGCCAGGGCGAGCGCGTCGTCATGCTCGGCGACGGCATCAACGACGCCCCCGCGCTCGGCGCCGCCACCGTCGGCATCGCGCTCGCCGGCCACGGCGGCGGCATCAGCGCCGAGGCCGCCGACGTCGTCATCCTCGGCGACGACCCCGCCGCCGTCGCCGACGCCATCCGCATCAGCCGCAAGGCGCTCCGCATCGCGCGCCAGAGCATCGGCGTCGGCCTCGGCCTCAGCGGCGCCGCCATGCTCGTCGCCGCCCTCGGCCACATCCAGCCCGCCGTCGGCGCGCTCCTCCAGGAGGCGATCGACGTCGCCGTCATCCTCAACGCGCTCCGCGCCGCCCGCTAGTCGCCGTGCACCAACCCGAAGCGCCGCACGCCGTTGCGGGGCCCATCACCCCCATTACATTGTACGCTCGGCTCCGCCGCGCGCCGGGCCGCGGGCTCGGCGCCGCACCTCGCCATTCCCACCCATCGAGCGTGCGATGACGCACTCGCAGCCCTCGGAGCCCGCGCCGCCCGAGCCTCCGCCCGCCGGCGGCGCGCTCGCCGCGAGCGACGCGTTCCGCATCGCCTTCGAGCACGCCGCCAGCGGCATGGCCGTCGCCGGCACCGACGGCCGCTGGCTGCGCGTGAACCCCGCACTCTGCCAGCTCCTCGGCTACACCGCCGACGAGCTGCTCGGGCGCCGCCCGCAGGATGTCACGCACCCCGACGACGTCGCCCGCGAGCTGGAGGACCTGCGCCGCCTGGTCGCCGGCGAGCGCGCCTCGGCCCAGGCCGAGCTACGTTACGTCCGCAAGGATGGCCGCGTCGTCTGGATCCAGCGCTCCGCGTCCGTGGCCCGCGACGAGGCCGGCGCGCCGCTCTACCTCGTCACGCAGATGCAGGAGATCGCCGAGCGCGGCCCCGCGCTGGCGGCGCTCGCCGCCTCCGAGGAACGCTTCCGCGCGCTCATCGAGAGCTCCTCGGAGATCGTCACCATCCTCGCGGCCGACGGCAGCGCGCTCTACACGAGCCCGGCCGTCGAGCGCGTCCTCGGCTACTCGCCCGAGGAGCGCCTCGGGCGCGACGCCCTGGAGCTGATCCACCCCGACGACCTGCCCCACGTCCGCCGCGTCTTCGACGAGATCCTCGCGAACCCCGGCGCCGCCCGCACGGTCGAGTTCCGCTACCGCCACAAGGACGGCTCCTGGCGCACCCTCGCCTCCCACGTCGCGAACCGGCTCCAGCACCCGTCCGTCGGCGGCATCGTCCTCAACACCCGCGACGTCACCGAGAGCCGCGCGCTCGAGGCGCAGCTCCGCCAATCCCAGAAGATGGAGGCCGTCGGCCGCCTCGCCGGCGGCGTCGCCCACGACTTCAACAACCTGCTCACCGGCATCAAGGGCTACGTCGCCTTCCTCCTCGCCGACCTCCCCGAGGGCGACGCCCGCCGCGCCGACGTCCGCGAGATCGAGAAGGCCGCCGACCGCGCCGCCAGCCTCACGCGCCAGCTCCTCGCCTTCAGCCGCAAGCAGGTGCTCCAGCCGCGCGTCATCGACCTGAACGCCACGATCCTCGATCTCCGCCGCATGCTCCAGCGCCTCATCGGCGAGGACGTCGAGGTCGTCCTCCACCTCGATCCCGAGCTCGGCGCCATCGAGGCCGATCCCGGCCAGATCGAGCAGGTCCTGATGAACCTCGCCATCAACGGCCGCGACGCCATGCCCACCGGCGGGCGCCTGGCCATCTCCACCGACGAGGTCGAGCTCGACGACGCCGAGGCCCGCCACATCGGCCTGCCCCGCCCCGGACGGTACGTCGTCCTCGCCGTCGCCGACACCGGCGCCGGCATCCCGCCCGACGCGATCCCGTTCGTCTTCGAGCCCTTCTTCACCACCAAGGAGCCCGGCAAGGGCACCGGCCTCGGCCTCAGCACCGTCTACGGCATCGTCACCCAGAGCGGCGGCGGCATCACCGTCGACAGCCGCCCGGGCCAGGGCGCCACGTTCCGCATCTACCTCCCGCGCGTCGCCGTGCCCACGCCCGAGGCCACCACGGCCGCGCCCGCCGGACCCCCCGCCGGCACCGGCACCATCCTCCTCGTCGAGGACGACATCGCCGTGCGACGCCTCGCACGCCGCATCCTCGACGGCGCCGGCTACCGCGTCATCGAGGCCGCCGGCGGCGCCGAGGCCCTCCGCCTCGCCCTCGACGACGCCACGCCGCCGATCGACCTCCTCCTGACCGACCTGGTCATGCCGCAGATGAGCGGCGTCGAGCTGGCCCGCAGACTCACCGCGCGCCAGCCCGACCTCAAGCTCCTGTTCATGTCCGGCTACGCCGCCGATACCCTCGAGCGCCAGGGCGCGCTCGGCCCCGACGCGCCCTTCCTCGAGAAGCCGTTCACGCCGGCCGGCCTCATCCGCGCCGTGCGCGAGGCGCTCGACGGCCGCGGGCCCGGCGAGTCACCCCTGAATTTCCGTTCATGACCCAGCGCCTCCTCATCGTCGACGACGAGGCCATCGTCCGCTCCGCCTTCGAGCGCTACCTCTCCGCCTCGGACTACGTCACCGCCAGCGTCGAGAGCGCCGAGAGCGCCCTCGCCCGCATCGCCGACTTCCGCCCCGACGTCGTCCTCACCGACATCCGCATGCCCGGGATGGACGGCCTCGAGCTCACCGAGATCCTCCGCCAGCGCGAGCCCGACATCGACGTCATCGTCGTCACCGGCGCCGAGGACATGCAGCTCGCCATCCGCGCCATCCGCGCCGGCGCCTACGACTACCTCGTCAAGCCCGTCGACTTCGACCACCTCGGCACCGTCGTCGCCCGCTGCGTCCGCGACCGCGCCGCCGAGCGCCGCGCCCGCCGCACCGCCCCGGCCCCCGCC
>JADGGV010000202.1 GCA_019689775.1 Gemmatimonadota bacterium | reverse complement strand
CCCTTGCCGTGGTACTAATCGAGCGGGCGGCCCCGGCCCGCCGCCGCGCGGGCGCTGGCGGCGCGGGCGCCCGGCGCGGCCGGCGGCGCCGGCACCCGATCCATCGCCTGGATGAGCTCGACGACCTCGTCGACGCCGAGGGTCGGGAACTCGACCGAGGTAATGCCGAGCGCACGGTGCGCCCAGCGGGCGCCGCTCAGCTTGAGGAGCACGCCGATCTCGTCCTCGGAGGCGCCCTGGAAGACCGGGGTCTTGGCCTCGAAGCCGAGCATCTGGCAGACCCAGCCGAGGTGCGTCTCGAGGATCTGCCCGACGTTCATGCGGCTCGGCACGCCCAGCGGGTTGAGCACGATCTCGACCGGCGTGCCGTCCGGGAGGAACGGCATGTCCTCCTCCGGCACGATGCGGGCGATGATGCCCTTGTTCCCGTGCCGGCCGGCCATCTTGTCGCCGACGCTGATCTTGCGCTTCTCGGCGATATAGACCTTGACGAGCTGCACGACGCCCGGCGACAGCTCGTCCGGCTGGAAGACCTTGTCGATCTGCTCCTCGGTCTTCTCGCGGATGCGGTCGATGCGCGTGCGGGCCTCGGTGACGAGGCGCCGGATCCGCTCGTTGACGGCGCGGTCCTGCACCTTGAGCGTGGTGAGGTCGATCTCGTTCAGCTCGAGGCGCGCGAGCGCCTCGTCAGTCAGCTCCGTGCCCTCGCTCAGGTACGGCTCGACGGTGCCCTTGCGCAGCATGAGCGTGACGACCTGGCCGCGCAGCAGCTCGCGCAGCTCCTCGTCGCGCGCCTCGTTGATGCGGGCGATCTCCTCGCGCTCGTAGGTGCGGTAGGTGCCGATCCGCTCGCCGCGCTCCTTCTCGAGGAGCGGGTCGTCGATCCGGCGGGAGAAGACCTTCACGTCGATGACGGTGCCCTCCATTCCCGGCGGCACCTTGAGCGACGAGTCCTTCACGTCCTTGGCCTTCTCACCGAAGATCGCGGTCAGGAGCTTCTCCTCCGGGGAGAGCTCGGTCTCGCCCTTCGGCGTGATCTTGCCGACCAGGATGTCGCCGGCCTTCACCCGGGCGCCGATGCGCACGATGCCGCGCTCGTCGAGGTGCGCGAGCGTATCCTCGGCGACGTTCGGGATCTCGCGCGTGATCTCCTCCATGCCGCGCTTGGTGTCGCGGACGTGGAGCTCGAGCTCCTGGATGTGGATCGAGGTGAAGACGTCGTCCTTGACGAGCTTCTCGCTGATGACGATCGCGTCCTCGAAGTTGTGCCCGTACCACGGCAGGAACGCGACCAGGACGTTGCGCCCGAGGGCGAGCTCGCCGTGGTCGGTCGAGGCGCCGTCGGCGATGATCTCGCCCTGCTGGACCTGCTGGCCGAGGCGGACGAGCGGCCGCTGGTTGATCGCCGTGTCCTGGTTCGTCCGCCAGTACTTCTTGAGCTTGTAGCGGTCGAACTGCGCGAGCTTGGCGAGCGGCTCGTCGCTGACGATCGGCGAGACGGTCCCGGTGTCGATGATGATCTCGTCGGCGGTGACGCGCGTGACGGTCCCGGCGCGCCGGGCCAGGATCACGGCGCCGGAGTCGCGGGCGACCTTCTCCTCGAGCCCAGTGCCGACGAGCGGCGCCTGCGGGTAGAGGAGCGGGACCGCCTGGCGCTGCATGTTCGAGCCCATGAGCGCGCGGTTCGCGTCGTCGTGCTCGAGGAACGGGATCAGCGCCGCCGCCACGGACACGAGCTGGTCCGGCGCGACGTCCATGTAGTCGATCTGATCCGGCGGCAGCAGCGGGTAGTCGTCGCGCCACCGGCACAGGATGAACTCGTTGCGGAACGTGCCGTCCTCGTTGAGGGGCGCGTTGGCCTGGGCGACCCGGGCCTCCTCCTCGGCGAGCGCGTCGAGCCAGACGATCTCGTCGGTGACGCGCCCGCCGACCACGCGGCGGTACGGCGTCTCGATGAAGCCGAGATCGTTGATGCGCGCGTAGGTGGTCAGCGACGTGATGAGCCCGATGTTCGGCCCTTCGGGCGTCTCGATCGGGCACATGCGGCCGTAGTGCGAGTAGTGCACGTCGCGCACCTCGAAGCCGGCGCGCTCGCGCGTCAGGCCGCCGGGCCCGAGGGCCGAGAGGCGCCGCTTGTGGGTCAGCTCGGCCAGCGGGTTCGTCTGGTCCATGAACTGGCTGAGCTGGCTCGAGCCGAAGAACGCCTGGATGACGGCGCTCACGGTGCGGGCGTTGACGAGATCGTCGATGTTGATCTTCTCGACGTCCGTCGTGATCGACATGCGCTCCTTGACCAGGCGCGCCATGCGCGAGAGCCCGACCGAGAACTGGTTGGCGATGAGCTCGCCGACGCTGCGGACGCGGCGGTTGCCCAGGTGGTCGATGTCGTCGACGAAGCCGCGGCCCTCATGCAGGTCGATGAGGTAGCGGATGAGGGCGATGAAGTCCTCCTGGGTGAGGACCGTGTGCCCGAGCGGCATGTCGACGCCGAGCCGCTGGTTGATCTTGTAGCGGCCGACGCGCCCGAGGTCGTAGCGCTTCGGGTTGAAGAAGATGCGCTCGAGGGCGACGCGCGCCGTCTCGATGTTCGGCGGCTCCCCCGGCCGGAGCAGGGAATAGATCGCCTTGAGGGCCCCCTCCTCGTTCTTGGTGGGGTCCTTCTTCAGCGTGTTCTTCAGCAGCGGGCTCTCGCCGCCGCGGGTCTGGTGCCCGCTCGTGAAGATGCGGACCTTCTCGAAGCCGGCGCGCCGCAGCCGGTTGTAGAGCTCCGGCGTGAGCTCCTGCGCGGTCTCGGCGATGATCTCCCCGGTCTCCGGATCCGTCACATCCTCGGCGATGAGGGAGCCGAGCACCTCGCGCCGCTGGAGCTTCCCCTCCCCGCCCTCCGCGAGCTCGATCTCGCGGGTGGTGTAGAAGAGGCGCAGGATCGACTCGTCGGTGCCGTAGCCGAAGGCCCGCAGCAGCGCCGTCGCGGGGAACTTCTTCTTCTTGTCGATGTGGACGTAGATCACGTCGTGGATATCCACGGTGAACTCGACCCACGACCCGCGGAACGGGATGATCCGGGCGCTGAACAGCTTAGAGCCGTTCGGGTGCACGGTCTCCTCGAAGACCACGCCGGGCGAGCGGTGGAGCTGGCTGACGATGACGCGCTCGGAGCCGTTGATGATGAACGTGCCGAGCTCGGTCAGCAGCGGGAGATCCCCGAGGTAGACCTCCTTCTCGATGATGTCCTTCGGCCGACGCTCGCCCTCCTCGACCTCCTCCCAGACGACGAGGCGCAGGGTGGCCTTGAGCGGGGCCGCGAACGTCATGTCGCGCTCGATGCACTCCTCGACGCTGTACTTCGGCTCACCGAGCGTGTAGGACACGAACTCGAGCGAGAACTTGTCGTTCACGTCGGTGATCGGGAACACCTCGTTGAAGACGCGCTCGAGGCCGACGTCCTCCTTCTCGGCGGCGGCCGCTTCGGTACGGAGCAGCGTCTCGAAGGCCCGGAGCTGGACGTCCAGCAGGTTCGGCATGGGCATCCCGGCGGCCAACTTCGTGAAGTTGATCGTCGGGAGCTTGCCGTTGCCGTTGCCGTTGCTCTGCGTAGCCAAGTGGATCTCCCTCCTCAGGCCGTGACGCCCGGGAAAACAAGCACAGAAACCCCCGGACACCGCATGCGGTGACGGGGATCGAGTCGGACTGGCTCTGTCGAATCTCTCGCGCTCGCTCGGAGCATGGGCCCTTTCGTCGGATCGGTTGACTCACCGCGTCTCGCCCAACGGGCGAGCCCGAAGGCGACGCGGCGACCCCCACACCACCCGGGAGCGAGGGGGGCCGCCGCGCGCCTCGGTGGCGACCCCCCCCCGCGGGCCGCCCGCAAGCGAGCTACCGGATCTCGACGACGGCGCCCTGCTCCTCGAGCTTGGCCTTGATCTGCTCGGCCTCCTCCTTGGACACGCCCTCCTTGACGGCCTTGGGCGGATTGTCGACGAGGTCCTTCGCCTCCTTCAGGCCCAGGCTGGTGACCTCGCGGACCACCTTGATGACCTGGATCTTCTTGGCGCCGGCCTCCTTGAGGATGACGTCGAACTCGGTCTTCTCCTCGACGGCCGGGGCCGCGGCGGCGGCGCCGCCGCCGGCCGCCGGGGCCGGGGCCGCGACGGCGGCGGTCACACCGAACTTCTCCTTGAACGCCTCGACGAGCTCGGCGAGCTCGAGGACGGTCATGTTGCCGATCTGGTCGAGCAGCTCGTTGATGTTGGCCATGGTTCTTCTTCCTTCTCTATACGGGATGGGGGTGAAGTTTACGCGGCCTCTCGCTGGGCGCGGAGCGCCTCGAGCAGCCCGACGAGCTCGCTAGCCTTACCCTGCAACACGAACAGCATCTGGGCGAGCGGGGCCTGGAGCAGGCCGGCCAGCTCGGCCAGGAGCTGCTCCCGCGAGGGGAGCTTGGCGAGACGCGCGACCTCCGGAGCGGAAACCGCGCGATGCTCCACGACGCCGGCCTTGATGGCCGGCTTGTTGTCGTTCTCGCGGGCGAACTCATCCAGGACCTTCGCGGCGGCGACCACGTCGGTGTCCGTGATCGCCACCCCGGTCGGCCCGGTGAAGAACCGGCCGACGTCCGGGAGGTCGAGTCCGGCGAGCGCCCGCTGGGCGAGCGTGTTCTTGACGACCACGTACTCCACGCCGGCGTCGCGCAGCCGCCGACGCAGCTCGGTGATGCGCTTGACGCTCAGCCCGGTGAAGTCCGTGAGGTAGAAGGCGCGGGCGTTGCCGAGCTTCCCGCGCAGCTCCACGACGACTTCCTGCTTCTGCTCGAGATTCATCGGGCCGCCACCCGCCGGTAGAGGTTGGGATCAATGCGCACGCCGGGACCCATGGTGCTGGAGACGGTGACCGTCCGGATATAGGTCCCCTTCGCCGCAGCGGGCTTGGCGCGCACGACGGTGTCCATGAACGCGTCGAGGTTCGCCGCCAGGTTCTCGACCGGGAACGAGACGCGGCCGATCGGCGCGTGGAGGTTCCCGGTGCGGTCGACGCGGAACTCGATCTTCCCCGCCTTGATCTCGCGGACGGCCTTGCCGACGTCGAACGTGACGGTGCCGGCCTTCGGCGAGGGCATCAGCCCGCGGGGCCCGAGGATGCGGCCGAGCTGGCCGACCTGCCCCATGACGTCGGGCGTCGCGACGGCGACGTCGAAGTCGGTCCAGCCGTCCTTGATCTTCTGCACGTACTCGAGGCCGACGAAGTCGGCGCCGGCCTCCTCCGCCTCGCGCACCTTCTCGCCCTGGGCGAGGACGAGGACGCGGGCCGACTTACCGGTCCCATGCGGCAGCACGACCGTGCCGCGCACGATCTGGTCGGCGTGCCGGGGGTCGACCCCGAGCCGAACGGCGACCTCGACGCTCTCGTCGAACTTGGCGAAGGCGGCTTCCTTGACGTAGCGCAGCGCCTCGGCCGGGTTGTCGAGCGGGCGCTGCTTCCCCGGGACGGCCGCGGCGGCCTTGGCGTACTTCTTCCCGTGCTTCGGCATCAGTCCACCACCGTGAAGCCCATGGAGCGGGCGGTGCCCTCGATCATCCGCATCGCCGCCTCGATGGTGGCGGCGTTGAGGTCCGGCATCTTCGTCTCGGCGATCTGGCGGACCTGGGCGCGCGTGACCGTGGCGACCTTCTCCCGGTTCGGCGCGGCCGAGCCGCGGTCCTTCCCGGCGGCCTTCTTGAGGAGGACGGCCGCAGGGGGCGTCTTCGTGACGAAGGTGAAGCTACGGTCGGAGTAGACCGTGATCTCCACCGGAATGATCAGTCCCGCCTGCGCCTGCGTGCGGGCGTTGAACTGCTTGCAGAACTCCATGATGTTGACGCCGTGCTGGCCGAGCGCCGGCCCCACGGGGGGGGCCGGGTTGGCCGCGCCGGCGGGCACCTGGAGCTTCACGAACCCGGTTACTTTCTTGGCCATCGTCTCTCCTCGGGGCGCCGCGCCGGGAGGCGGGCGCCGTTGCGGTCGTTAGCGGCCCGGTCTCGGGGCGCCGGGCCTGCCGCCAGTGCTACGCCTAGTAGCCCTTGAGCTGGGTGTAATCCAGCTCGACGGAGGTCGGCCGACCGAACAGGCTCACCTCGACCTTGACCTTGCCCTTGTCCGGGTAGATCTCCTGCACGGTCCCGGTGAAGTCCTTGAACGGCCCTTCCATGACCTCCACCACCTGGCCGGAGCGGAACGGGATCTCCTCCCGCGGCTCCAGCTCCTCCTCGACCGGGGCCAGGCCGAGGATCTTGTTGACCTCGTCGTCCCGCAGCGGCTGCGGCTCCTTGCCGGCGCCGACGAACTTGATCACGCCCTGGATGTTGTTGATCACGTGCATGGTCCGCATGTTCGCGAGCATCTTGACCAGCACGTATCCAGGGTAGAGGCGGCGGGTGACGGTGACGCGCTTCCCGTTCTTGATCTCCACGACTTCCTGCGTGGGGACCACGACCTCCTGGATCTCCTTCTCCTCCGGCGTCTCGCCCGGCTCCTCGGCGATGCGGTGCTCGATGAGCTTCTTGACCTTATTCTCGTGCCCCGAGTAGGTCTGGATCGCGTACCAACGGGCGTCGAGAGCCATGGTCACCGGGTGAAGAGGCCGAGGAGCAGGTCCAGGACGCCGCGCGAAGCGAGGTCCATGATCCAGATGATCACCGCGACGATCAGCACGAAGACGATGATGACCAGCGTCGCGTTCTTGAGCTGGGGCCAATCCGGCCAGGTGACCTTCTTGATCTCATCGACGACGTCGGCGCCGAATTCCTTCGCGCGCGTGAGTGCTTCCGCCATGGTGGCTCCGCAGCTAGGAGGGCCGCGGAGCGTCCGCCCCCGGGGGAGCCGGCTCCGCCGCCCGCTGGATCACTTCGTTTCCTTATGGGGCGTGTGCGCGTTGCAGCGCGGGCAGTGCTTCTTCCACTCGACCCGCTCGGGGTGCTTGCGCTTGTTCTTCGTCGTGAAATAGTTCCTCTCCTGGCACTGCGTGCAGGCGAGGATGATCTTGTCGCGCGGCATGATCCACCTCTTCGTCGTCTCGGAGCGCGGGCGCAGCCGGACTAGTACGCCGGACGGCCGCCGTGGTTCCCGGCGCCTCCGCCCCGGCCGGGGCGGAGGCGGGAACGACGTCGCTTACTGGATGATCTCGGTGACGACGCCGGCACCGACGGTGCGGCCGCCCTCGCGGATCGCGAAGCGCAGCTCCTTCTCCATGGCGATCGGGCT
>JADGGV010000201.1 GCA_019689775.1 Gemmatimonadota bacterium | reverse complement strand
GCCCCGCGTCCCCCGCCACACCGCCACGAGCACGGCGAGCCCGGCGGTCAGCGCCACGCCCAGCACCCCGAGCACGGCCGCCGGAGGCGATCGGCGCCGGCTCATCTCAGAACGCCTGCCCCACGGCGAGATGGAGGCGGAAGTGGCTGAGGAACCCGCCCGCCGGCGGCTCGAAGCCGTCGGCGACGCGGACCAGGTCCCCGTCCTCCGTACCGTACAGCGCTCCGCGCGTCGGGCCGTACGGGTTGTACGCCACGTCGAGGCGCAATGGCCCGACCGGCGTGCCGACCCGCAGCCCGACGCCGGGCGTCACCCGCACCACCTCGCGCGGCAGGTCGAAGACCGTTCCAAGCCCCACCGCGCCGGCGTCCACGAACGCCGCCAGCCTCATGCGGTTCGGCACGAGCGGGGAGGGAAGCCGCAGCTCCAGGTTCGCGATCCCGAACGCCGTCCCGCCCAGCGGGACGAAGGTCGCGTCGATGCTGTCCGCCGGCAGCACCCGCAGCCGCTCCGGGACCGTGTCGGAGACGTAGACGCCGGGTCCCAGGCCGTTCTGCCCGAACCCCCGCACGCTGTACGCGCCGCCGGCGTAGAAGCGCTCTTCCGGCGCCAGGAAGTTGCGCCGCGGGTCGGCGCCCTCGACCCGGAACGTGCTCCCCAACCGCACGCTCGCCGCGAGCACCCAGCCGGGCCGCACGGCGTAGTAGCGCTCCGCGTCGCCCGTCCACCGGACGAAGCTCGCCGTGGAGCCCAGCCAACGCGCCGACCAGTCCACCCCCGTCCCGAGCCGGTACCCCCCGCTCGGATCCACCGCCGAGTTCGAGCGGTTCAGCGCGTAGCGCACGCCCAGGCGGTTGCTCCACCGCTCCCGCTGGAGCTGCTCCACGTCCTCCGGCGTGCACACTAGCAGGAAATTGCAGAAGAACGCCGGGCTCGCCCGCGTGAGCCCCCGCCCCACGCTCACCGCCGCCGTCAGCACCTCCCGCGGCGAGAGCGTGCGCGCCACCGCGAGCTGCCCCTCCTGGCCGATGCGCTGATACGTGTTCGGCTCCGACTGCCGCTCGGCCGTCGCGCCCAGCGACAGGGTGTTGCGCGGGCCGAGGAAGTACGGCTGCGTCAGCACGCCGCCCACCCGGTAGTCGACCGCCCCCTCCCCGGGGTCGCCCGCGTAGGCCTGGCACACGCCGTCGCGCAGCCCCGTGCCAACCCCCAGCTTGCTCGCCGAGGCGCTCAGCTCGAGGCGCCGCCCGCCGCGCCCGAGGAAGCTCCGGTCCACCCAGCTCCCCTCGCCGCGGAAGCATTCCACCGTGCCGAATCCGGCCGCCACCTCCACCTGGTGCTCCGGCGCCTCCACCACCTGCACCAGCACCGCGGCGCGCGTGCTGTCCGCTGGCGCCGGCTGGAGTGAGTCGGGCGCCGGCGCGACGCTCGCCACCTGCACGAGGTCCAGGCCGTAGAGGTTCCGCTGACTCCGCGCCAGCCGCGAGCTCAACAGAAGGTCGCCCTTCCGGAACTCGAGCTGCCGCAACACCGCCGCGCGCGACAGCTTCTCCGGCCCGACGACGATGATCGAATCCACGCGAACCTGCGGCCCCGGCACCGCCACCAGCTCCACCACCGCCCGCCCCGCCGTCACGCGGTAGTTCCGCAGCACCCGCGCATTCGCGTGGCCGCGCTGCGTCAGCCGTCGAAGCAGCGTGTCCGCCGACGCCTGGAACCGTCGCAGGTCGAACCGCTCGCCCCGCCGCAGCGGCAGCAGCCTCAGCGCGGAATCCGGCGGGAGGATCGTGTCCGTGCCCTCCACCCGCAGCGAATCCACCACCACCGCGTCGCCCGGCGACAGCACGAACGTGACCGTCACCCCCTCGCGCCCCGCCGCCGCCTTCACCTCCGCCGTCGCCCGCGTGCCGAAGAACCCGCCGATCCGGTAGAACAGCTCCAGCCGCTGCACGTCGCGCGTCACCACGCCGGGGTCCAGCGTGTGCGCCTCCCGCCCGATGCTCGTGAAAGGAATGCAGATCGGAAGGCCCAGGAGGTTGCAGCGCGTGGACTTGGTCTGCACCACCGTACGTAGCGTGTCCGCTCCGTAGGGGCCCGTATTGCGGAATGCGACGGCGCCGATATTCTCTCCGGCGTAGCGCTCGAGCCGCGCGGCGCCGCTCGCGCTCGACGGGCGTAGCGCGCACGCCCAGGCCAACGAGGCCGCGAGCACGGCCAGGAGCAGGCGCACGCGCCCCCTCCGCGTCTCGACGGTCACCCTCATCTCCGAGCCGCTCCGGTCGCCTGCATTTGGCTGAGGCCCTTGCCCGCGCGCGTCGATGCAAGCCATACGCCAGGCGGGAGCACCCCGGGGCCCGGCGTCGTAACCTGGCCCCCGTCTTGCAAATCGCCGCGCCGCCACACCTCTGGCTCGACCGTGCCGGCGCTCGCACCGGACCCGACGACCATGACGCCTCGCAGCCGCCGCCCCCTCATCCTCGCGTCCCTGGCGCTCCTCGCGCTCGCCGCGTGCAACCGCGACAGGGAACCCGATCGGGGCGACGTCCCCACGCGCGTCGCCGGATCCCAGCCGACCGTCGTCCGCCCCGACTTCGCGCCCGCCAGCGACACGCTCCTCCTCTCCGCGCCCGCCGGCGCCAACTGGCCGACCTACGGTGGCAGCTACAACAACCAGCGCTTCTCCAGCCTCGACCAGATCAACCGCGAGAACGTCGGCGAGCTCCAGCTCGCCTGGATCTACCAGACCGGCATCCCGGAGTCGTTCGAGACCACGCCCCTCGTCATCGGCACGGTCATGTATCTCTCGACGCCGGAGAGCCACGTCGTCGCCCTCAACGCCGCCACCGGCGAGAAGCTCTGGGAGTACGTCCCCGCCCTCCGGCCCATCCCCCTCTGCTGCGGCCCCAACAACCGCGGCGTCGCCGCCTGGGGCAACAAGGTCTACGTCGGCACGCTTGACGGCCGCCTCGTCGCCCTGGACAACCGAACCGGCGCCGTCGCCTGGACCGCCGCCCTCGTCGATACGCTCTCCGACGAGGCCGCCAGCATCACCATGGCGCCGCTCGCCTACGCCGGGAAGGTCTTCGTCGGCCTGGCCGGCGGCGAGTTCGGCATCCGCGGCCGCGTCGCCGTCTTCGACGCCGAGACCGGCAAGCGCCTCTGGGTCTGGAACACCATCCCCGCCCCCGACGAGGCGCCCAACGGCTGGTGGGGCTCCTTCAAGGAGACCGACCCCTTCGGCACCCCGCTCAACCGCGACGTCGCCCACGAGCGCGAGACCCAGGCACAGTTCCCCACCGCCTGGACCCACGGCGGCGGCCCCGTCTGGACCACGCCCGCCTACGACCCGGCCACGAACACCCTCTTCTTCACCGTCGGCAACCCGTCCCCCGACCTCAACGGCGAGCCCCGCCCCGGCGACAACCTCTACACCGGCTCCATCGTCGCCCTCGACGGCGAGACCGGGAAGCTGAAGTGGTACTTCCAGTACCTCCCGCACGACGTCTGGGACCTCAGCCCCGGAAGTCCGCCGTTCCTCTTCACCCGGGAAGGGAAGACGTACGTCGGCCACGCCGGCAAGACCGGCTGGCTCTACATCGTCGACGCCGGCACCGGACGCCCCGTCCTCCGCTCCGACAACTTCGTCCCCCAGGAGAACCTCTTCACCCCGCCCACCGATTCCGGCGTCCGCATGCTCCCCGGCGCCAACGGCGGCGTCGGCTGGTCGCCCGTCGCCTACTCGCCGACCCGCAACCTCGCCTACCTCCTGGCCCTCAACCAGCCGATGGTCGTCGTCCGCACGCCGCAGCCCTTCGAGCCCGGCCGCATGTGGCTCGGCGGCAGCTTCCGCTACCTCCCCGACGCCGAGCAGTTCGGCGTCGTCGCCGCCCTCGACATGGCCACCGGCCAGATCCGCTGGCAGCGCCGGACGCCCCGCCCCAACCTCGGCGGCGTCCTCGCCACCGCCGGCGACCTCGTCTTCGTCGGCCAGGCCGACGGCGCCTTCGACGCCTTCGATGCCGAGACCGGCGACCTCCGCTGGCAATACCGCACCGGCGCCGGCGTCAGCGGCGGCCCGATCACCTACGCCATCAACGGCATCCAGTACGTAGCCGTCGCTTCCGGTGGAAACCATCAACTCAATACACCACGCGGAGATAACCTCTACGTCTTCACGTTGCGTCAGAACCTCCCACGGCGCGCCGGACCCGCCTATCCCGAGCCCCGCTTCGCCCACTCCGGCGCCGCACGCCCCGGCGCCGGCCCGCGCATCCCGCAGCCGCCGCCCACCGCCGCCGGCTCCACCGCCGTCGCCGTCCCCGGTCAGCCCGGCGCCCCCGGCGCCGCGCCCGCGCCGCCACAGCCGGGCGCACCGGCGCAAGCGACGCCCGCTGCTCCGGTGCAGCCGCAGCCCACGCCGGCGCAGCCGACCCCGGCGCAACCCGCGCCGGCGCAGCCCGCCCAGCCGCGGCCCGCGCAAGCTCGACCGGCGCCGGCGGCACCCGCGGCCGGCGGCCGCCCCGCCACCACGCCGGAGTCCGCCAGGGCTCGCCCGGCGGCGCCCGCGCCACGGCCCGCCGCGCCGCCGCTCCTCGGGCGCCCCGTCGCGCCGCCGCCGACCACGCCGCCGCGCCCGGACACATCGGACGCCCCGCGCGGTTGACGGAGCGGCTAAGACCAAATATTTTGGAGATTTGCGGATTCGAACCCCGCCGCCTGCGCGGCCGGCGGGCGCTCGGCCTCACAACCGTTCGCAAGTCATGGCCCGACACACCACCATCCGGTCGCACGCGTCGCCCGTCGACGAAGACAAGTTCATCGCCGGCGTCATCGAGGCGTCGGCGTGGGCGCGCCGCAATGCGCGCCTCCTCATCGCCGTCGTCGCCGTCGCCGCCTTCGCCGCACTGGGCGCGCTCTATTACCGCAGCTACCGCACGCGGCTCGAGGACAAGGCGACGGCGGAGCTCGACCGGATCCGGCAGGTGGCGGCCAGCGGCAACCCCGCCCTCGCGAACCGGGATCTCGAGACCTTCCTCGCGAAGTACGACGGCACGCAGGCCGAGGCGGAGGCCCGCGTCCTGCTCGCCCGCACCGCGCTCGAGCAGGGCAAGCCGCAGGACGCGGCGAAGGTCGCGCAGCCGCTCGCGCAGGACCTGGACGCCCCGCTCGGCGCGACCGGGGCCTTCCTCCTCGCGGCGTCCTACGAGGCGCAGAACGACCTCAAGCAGTCGGAGAGCACCTACCTCCGCATCGCCGACAAGGCGCCGTTCGAGTTCCAGCGCCGACAGGCGCTCGATGCGGCCGCCACGCTCCGCATGCAGCACGGCGACGCGGCCGGCGCCGCCGAGCTCTACCAGAAGCTCCTGGCCATGACGCCGGACAGCGTGCCCGAGCACTCGATCGTCGAGATGCGGCTCGCGGAAGCGCAGGCCGCGGCGCAGACCGCGACCCGGCGCCCGGCCGGGAACTAGCCGTAGCAGGCCTGCGCGGCCCGCGGCGGAGCAAAGGGGAGGGGGCGGCTGGACTCGGACCAGCCGCCCCCTCCGTGCGCCCGGGGTTCGGCGCCTCGAACCCGGTCCGGCAGACCCGTGTGCCGCGCCGGCTTTCGCTTCCACTCCCGCTCCCGCCCGTCCGGGAACGGGCGGCGGAGGGAGCGCGAGCGAAACGGATCGGGCGGACGTCGTATCGGGTGGAAAACAAATGTGGCGCGCGAGGACGTAGCGCGGCAGGGAAGTGCCGGTGCCGGCTAGGATACCCCGAGCGCCCGCAGCGCCGTCGCCGGCAGCGCCTGCCGCGCCTCCCGATAGCCCGCCCACGGGTCCTCGCCCCCCAGCGCCCGCAGCCGCTCGCCGAAGTTCGATACGGTGTAGCCGTCCGGCCGCAGGCCGGGCCCGACCTCGTCCCACCGTACCGGCGTCGCCACGGGGGCGTGCGGCCGCGCGCGAGTGGAGTACGCCTCCACGGCGGTCGCACCGCGGGTGTTGCGCAGGTAATCGATGAGGATCCGGTCGTGCCGCCTGGCCTTCGCGACCTCCGTCGTGAACCGGTCCGGGTCCTCGGCCTCGATCGCCTTCGCGAACGCCCGCGCGAACCCGGCCGTCTGCCGCCAGGCCGCCCGTCGCAGCAGCGGCACGACGACATGCAGCCCCTTGCCGCCCGTCGTCTTCGCGAAGCAGCGCAGCCCCAGTTCCTCGAGCCGGTCCCGCAGGTGCAGCGCCGCCTCACAGACAGCGTCCCACGCCACGCCCGGCCCCGGATCCAGGTCGAACACCAGCCGATCCGGCCGCTCCAGCCGGTCCACGTGCACGCCCCACGTGTGCAACTCGAGGGTCCCGAGGTTCACCAGCGCCACGACGCCCGCCAGCGACGTGACGTACGCGTACTCCTTCACCGGCCCGGCCTTCTCCGCGATCCGAATCCGCCGGACCGCCTTAGGGAACGTCTCATCGGCGTGCTTCTGGTAGAAGCACGCCGTCCGCCGCCCCTGCGGGCAACGCACGAGGCTGAGCGGCCGGCGCGAGAGAAGGGGAAGCATCCGGTCGGACACCGACTCATAGTACCGCGCCAGGTCCAGCTTCGTGACGCCCTGCTCGGCGTAGAGCACTCGCCCGGGGCTCGTCAACCGAACCCCGGCCACCACCTCGGCCGGCTCCGCATCGCCGTGCGCCCGGCCCACGCGCGGGCTCCTCCGGCCCGTCGCTCCTCGCACCATCGCCGTTCCGCGCCTCGCTCCGCTCGGGCCCGCACGCTCCCGCCGACCCCACACCGGCCCGTTCCGCCGCCACATCCGCCCGGACGGCGGACTGCAAGTCAGGGTCCGCACTCCGGCGCCCGGAAACACGACAGCCCCCGACATCGGGGGCTGTGTCGCCGTCCCCCCACGCCTCACGGGCTCCGGCGTGCCGCATCCGCGCCGCATCGCTGCGGCCTCCTCGCCACGGGCGCCGAAGCGGCGGAGGCTCCTGCGCCTCGCCCGGCCAGGTTCCGTACCCGCCGGTCGCCGCTGCGGGCCCCGGGCACGCCTCCATCCCGCACGGTCCGTTGCCTCGTCGCAACGCATCGCCGCTCCCGCCCGCGTCGCGCCGCGGACTCCTCGTCAGGAGCAGCCATCTCGCCTCCAGCCGCCTCGCGCGTCCGCTCCGAGCTGCCGCTCCGAGCATCCGCTTCGTGCGCCAGGCCGCGCGGCGCCGCGCGGCCCCCGCCCCGGGGTGGGGGCCCCCCCCCCCCCCCGGCGCCCCGCCCCCGCGCGGGCGG
>JADGGV010000200.1 GCA_019689775.1 Gemmatimonadota bacterium | reverse complement strand
CGCCCGCCCCGCGCGGCACGACCCCGTACGCCGCCAACCGGTACGGCGCCAGCGTCAGCCCGGCCAGCACCGCAGCCACGTCCCCGAACGACCAGCTCCGCCCCGACTCCATCGAGTACCGCACCGCCCGCGGCGGCGCGCGGCGCGGCAACCGCAACGCCTCCCCGCCCGGCCACGCCGCGCCCGCGTAGTGCTCGCGCAGGAACGGCCGCGTCCGCCGCACCATCACCTCCCGCAGCACCGGCAGCACCGGCCGCGCGGCCAGCCCGCCGCGCGCGGCCTCGAACGCGCCCCGCAGGTCCGGCACGCCGACATCGCCGAAGCTCCCGTCGCCGGCGAACAGACGGAGCTGGAAGTAGAGGTCCGATAAGGCATTATTCACCGGCGTCGCCGTCAGCAGCACCACCTCCGCGCCCCGGCACAGCGCCGCCAGCGAGCGGTAGCGCCGCGTCGCCGGGTTACGGAACGCATGCGCCTCGTCCACCACCACGAGGTCCGGTGACGACGCCGGCGCCACGCCCCGGCTCAGCGCCGTGTGCGAGACCAGGACGATCCCGCCGCGCCGCCGATCCGGGCCGAGCGGCGCCGCGTCGCTGCCTCCGCCGAGCCGCAGCGGGACGTGCAGCTCGCGCGCGAGCCGGCGCAGCGGGCCCAGCCACGTCCGGCGCAGCGCGGCCGGGATCGCCACGAGCACGGCCCCACCCGCGCGCAACCGCCGCTCCGCGAGCGCGAGCGCGACGAACGTCTTCCCCAGGCCGACCGCGTCCGCGACCAGGACGCCGCGCCGTCGCGCCAGGATCTCCTCCGCGCGGCGCACCGCGGTGCGCTGGAACGCGGCCAGGTCGAAGATCGGCGGCGCCGCCGCCGCGTCCGCTGCCGGCGCGCCGAACCGCCACGCCAGCACCCCGAGCGCCACCTCGCGCGGGGAGACCTCGCGCTCCGGCGCCGGCGGAACGCCTTCCCGATCCGGTCCGAGCAGGGCGCCTTCCCGATCCGGCCCGCTCGCGCCGCTCGTCCCTGCCCGCGCCGCGACCGGCGGCTCCCGCACGACCCCCGCGCCCGGCACGCGCCGGTACGACGGCGCCGCGCGCAGCATCGCCGCGATCGCATCCCCCAGCACCGGCGCCACGTCGTACCCCCGCCGCCACAGCTCGAGGAAGCGCCGCCGCAGCGCCTCCACCACCGCCGGCTCCGACGTCAGGACGGTCAGCGCCGCGCCACGCACCGGGAACGGCTTCGCGAAGTAGTGCGCACCCAGCACGGCGACGTCGCCCGGCTCGTCCGCCGGCGTCCACCGGACGTCGCAGAGCACCGAAAAGTCCGGCGTCCACGCCTCCGAGCCGGCTGCCCGCACCTCCGCCCGCCCGCTCTCCAGAAACTGCAGCAGCACGTCGAGCTGCGCGCGTCGCTCCGGGCTCGTCGCGCTCGCCGCCCCCGCATCGGCGAACGTGTTCGCATCCACCTGCCCGAGCAGGACCCGGCACCGCCGCAGCCGCGACAGCTCCCGCGACGTCAGGTCCACCGCGGCGAGCCGCACCCGCGCAATGGCAAAATCGGCCTCCCCCGCGCCTGCCAGCGCGGCGCCGAGCACCGCGCGTATCGATGGGCCGGTACGCTCGTCGAGCAGGACCGGCGCCGCGCGCAGTCGCCGCGTCGCGTCCAGCAGCTCGGCGCCGCCATCGAGCGCGACGGGTCGCGCCGTCATCCGGCCGCGCCTCCAACCGCCCCGACGGCCCGGAGACCCCCGGTCCGACGACGCCTGCGCGTCACGGCTCACCCCGCAGCCAGCGGTCGAAGCGCGCCAGCTCCGCCACGTCCTCCGCGCGCAGCCCGTACGCGCGCGCCACGTGCTCGTCCAGCCGCGCCTGCGCGTCCGCGCCGATCCGTCCGGCCGCGTGCGCCTCCCGCGAGAGCTCCAGGAGCGGCCGGGAGTTCCGGTCGCTCCGCCAGTCCGCCGGGAGCGGGATGGAGCCGACGACCCAGGCGAAGAAGCGGAAGCGCGCATCCTTCGCCCGCTCCGCGATCGCCCGGGCGAACACGCGTACCGGCAACGAGTTGAGGTACGCCGCCAGGAGCAGCGCGTCCGCGTCGCATGCGGCCGGCACGAAGTAGACGGTGTTCAGCGGCACGAGCGGCCGCAACACTCCGCCCGTCACGACACGGGCCGGCAACGCGACCGCGTTCAGCGTCTCCGCCAGGTCGTGCCACGCGACCTTCGGCCGCAGCGTGTCCGGCGTCACGTGGAACAGCGCGCCCAGCGGCCGGCCCGGCCGCCACCCCGTCCGCGCCTCCAGCCGCGCGGCGTGCCTCGCCAGGTACGCGCCCAGCCGCGCGGGCGCAGGGCCGGCCACACCCGTCGCGTCGTCGTGGACCCAGACCACGCTCTCCGGCGCATCGTAACGCCACGCGCCGATCCCGCTCCCGCGCACGAGCCGCGCGAGCGCCCGCGCCTCGACGACGGCCTCGTAACGCTCCGCCGCCTCGCCGGCGCCGGTCCGCCGGCCCGCCGCGAACGCGCCCTCCGCCCGGATCACCGCCAGACCGCCCAGCTTGTCCTCGCCGCGCCGCACGATCAGGACGTCGTTCGCGCCCGTGACGACGCCGCGACGGATCCGCACGCCCGGCTGCTCGCCCAGCCGCGCGCCGGCCGCCTGCATGCGCCGCAGCGCCCGCTGCACCCCCGGCGGAGCGATCAGCCACGGAGCGTCCGGATCGCCCGGCGCCAGCGGCAGCTCCGCCGCCCGAACCGTGAAGCGCAACGGCGCCGCCCGCCGCCGGATCATCGTCACGCGCACCGGCTCATCCCCGCTCGGCGGCGCGCGCCGCTTCTCCGCCACGACCAGCATCGCGAACGCATCCGCCCGGAACACCGAACGCTGGTCCAGCGAGTGGTCCTGCACCGAAACCAGCCGCGCCTGCTCGGTCAGCAGCCGCCGCCCGCCGGAGCCGTAGAGCGACCGCAGCAGCTTCGCCGGCAGCACCATCCCCAGCACGCCGCCGGGCGCCAGCAGCTCCAGCGACCGCTCGAGGAACAGCAGCGCCAGGTCCACCTGCGCGCCCGACGCGCGCGGCGCCGCGCCCGCCCCGCCGCGCCACCCCGCCGAGCCGCACACCCGGTAGCGACGCCCCACCAGCCGCCGCAGGTGCGCCGGCCACCGATGCGCCCGGACCCACGGCGGGTTCGACAGCACCAGGTCGAAGCCCGTCAGCGCCGCGTCCGCGAAGTGCACGCCGAAGCTGAAGAACGGCAGCCCGCCCGCCGTCTCCAGCGTCGACTCCAGCCGCTCGATCTCGGCCCGGGCCCGCTCGAGCGACGCCCGCTCCGCCTCCGCCCGCGCCGCCTCCGCCGGCCGCTCGCCGAACAGGTCCCGCGCCGCCGCCGCGGCCCGCGCCTCCCGCAGCCGCCGCTCCAGCCGCGCCCGCGCGCCCGCCAGCCACGCCCGCGCCAGCGCCGCCTCCGCCTGCACCAGCTCCCGCTGGACCTGCGGCCGCTCCTGCGGGTCCGCGCCCAGGTACCGCGCCGCCAGCGGCTCGATTCGCCGAACTGCTTGTCGGACCGCACGGTCTACCGATGGACCACCCGGCCCGGCCGCGGCGCCCACCAGGTCCAGCGGATCGACCAGCGCGTCGCCCTGGCGGATCCGCCGGTCCAGGTTCGGCAGCGGCGGCACCGGCCCCGGCGGCCCCGCCGCGCCGGCCGGGCGCGCCGCCAGCGTCAGCCAGAGCCGCAGCGCGCACAGCAGCGCCGCGTCCTCCTGTAGGTCGACGCCGTGGAGCGCCCGCGCGACGATGTCGCACCGCAGATCCGCCGACTCCTCGCCGAGCGCGCGCCGCACGAGCGCCAGCCGGCTGAGCGCGCCGACCAGGAACGCGCCCGAGCCGCACGCCGGGTCGAGGACGCGCGCCGCGCGTGCCGCCTCGAGCAGCTCGCGGCGCAGCGGGTCCGCGCCCGCCGAGCGGTCGGGACGCTCGAGCACCCGGCGGACCCGCGCCTCGTCGACGCCCACCCGGCCGGCCAGGTAGGTAGCCATCGCCTCGCGCGTCAGCCGCTCCACGACGGCGGCCGGCGTGAAGAACGTGCCCGTCGCGCCGCGCCGCTCCGACGCCATCAGTCCCTCGAAGACGCGGCCCAGCATCTCCGGGTCGATCCCCGGGAGGTCCGACGCGGCGACCTCCGCCTCCACCGGCTCCTGTGTCGTGAAGCGATAGCGCTCGAGCAGGCGGGCGACGGCGGCCGCGACGATCCCGTCCGGGAGGTCCAGCTCCGGGTACGCACGCTCGAGCGCGTGCCGCTCGAACAGCCCGCCGTTCAGGTACGGCAGCTCGCCGAGTGCGCGGGCCTCCGGCGCCCTCCGCTCCGGCCGCGTGTTCAGCACCCCGAAGAACAGCGGCTGGAGCACGGCGCGGAAGAACGAGCGGCCGTCGGCGCCGGGACGCCAGCGCGCGACGAGCGTCGCGACGTACGCGACGTCGCCTCCCAGGTGCCCGTCCCGCTGAAGGAAGTAGAGGAACATCAGCCGGCACAGCAGCAGGAGCGCGAGCTGCCGCCGGTGCGCCGTCTCCCCGGCCGGCACCCCGCTCCACGCCGCCGCCACCGCGTCACGCTGCGCCCGGAACTCCCGGAAGAACCGGCCGGAGACGCGCGAGCGCTCCAGCGCGCGGGCGTGCCGCAGCGCGAGCGCGGCGCCCGCCTCACCGTCCCTCGCCGCCAGCTCCTCGAGCGCCTCGACGTCGCTCCGCCGCGGCCGCGCCCGCCCCACCCCCCGCGGGCGCGGCGTCTCGTCCAGCCCCGTGGCCACGAACGCCAGCCGCCGGTACCCCTCCCCCGCTACCACCAGCAGGTGCGGCCGCCCCGCGTCCCGCGCCTGCACCCGCCTCGCCAGCCAGACGACGCCCTGCGCCGTCACCTCGCCGGCGAGCTCCACCGCCAGCGCCCGGACGCCGCCACGGTCCGCCGTCGCGACGACCACCGGCGCCCTGCCCTCGGGCGGCGACCCGCACCGAGCCGGCGATCCGGCGGCTCCCGCCGCATTCCCGGCCGGCGCCGGCAGCCGGCACCACGCGTCCACCGGGGTGACGGCGGCGCCGTCGGCCGGCAGCCCGAGCGCGTGCAGCAGCTCGCGCAGCCCGGCGCGGTCCGTCGCCCCGCGCAGCAGGGCCTCGATGGGGAGATCGCTCGCCACGCGGCCACGAAGCGGCCCGCGGCGGGGCGGGAGAATGGCGGGATGGGGCCGGCTTCAGGCGGTCGAATCCGCCGCCGACGATGTCGCCGAAGGAATTCCTCGCGCTGTGCGAGAGAGAAGGCAGGGGATCGCTGCTCTGGTACGACCTGAACGGCGCCAACCGGCCCCTGTGGCCGGCGCTCGGGATGGCGACGCTGCTCCGAGCCGGCTACCGCTTCCACCTCGGTGAGGTCATCGCGCCGATCCCGCCGCCGTGACCCCGTCCGCGGGCGGCTGGCGGCGGCGCTCACAGGAGGGCCAGCACCAGCTCGACGACGATGAGGATGAGGATGCCCAGCTCGAGGATCTCCGCGCGCGCGGTCGCCGCCTCGTCGTACAGCGCCGTGTACGTGTCGCGGATGATCGCCAGCTTCCGGTTCACCGCCGCGCTCAGCGCCGGGACGCGGAACAACTCCAGCGCCGCGCCGTAGATCCGGGCCAGGTAGACGTCCTCGGTCACCTTGAGCGCATTGTCCACGCGCTCCGTGATCTCCGTCACCTCCGCGACCACGGTGTAGAGCTGCCGCGCCAGGTCCGCGTAGCGACGCCGCGCCAGCCCCGCGAACCCCTTCCGCGCCGCCTCCACGCGGTCGTACATCCGCGGCAGCTCCGCGTCCAGCAGCTCGTCGTAGTAGCGCAGCTCGAGGAGCTGCGCGTTCGCCACCTCGAGCACGTCCGCCACGTCCGTGTCGCCGGACGGCTCCAGGATGAACGCGTGGTCCCAGGTGAGGACGACGAGGTCCGTCGTGTAGTAGGAGAACGTGTGCCGCAGCAGCTCCCGCCGCGAGGCCTCCGACAGCTCGCGCCGCTCGCCCGACAGCAGCGGCGCCAGGTCCAGCCGCGCCAGCACGTCCGCGCCCCCGAGCGGCGGATCGAAGGCCTGCACCCCCGTCAGCAGGTAGTCCTCCTCCAGCACCGGGTCGGGCACCGGCCGCTCCAGCGCCGGGCCGATCGCGCCCCGCAGCCGCCCCAGCAGCTCCGCCCACGCCGGCGACGCCTGCGCCGCCCGGTCCAGCGCGTTGTTCCGATCCACGAACTCCGACCACGCCACCCCCGCCATCGGCACGCGCACCAGCAGCGACACCGCGCCGAAGTCGTAGACGCGCGCGTGCGCCGTCGCCAGCTCCGGGCCCAGCTCCGTCGCCAGCTCGACCGGACCCAGCCCGATCTCCAGCGGCGGGATGCCGAAGTCGATCGCCTTCGGCTCCGCCCGCGCCAGCCGCACCCGCCCCACCGCCGCGCGCGCCGCGCCCGCGAGCCGCTCCGCCGCCGCCAGGTCGATCGCGTACGCGACGTCGTAGAGGCGCAGCACCGTGACGGCGCCCGCCACCACGCGCGGTTCCGGGTTCATGGGGGATCGGCGTCTACTCGAGGAGTCGGATCTGCGCCCGCGCGGCCGACGGCACCTCGTGGCACTCCCGGCACCGCGCCTCGTACGTCTCCAGCCCGCCGACCTGGATCGTCGGACCCTCCGCCGGCGCCGGCACGCCGTTCACCAGCCGCTGGTTCCGCGTCGCCGGGCTCCCGCACACCACGCAGATCGCCGTCAGCTTGTCGATCCGCTCCGCCACCGCCAGCAACTGCGGAATCGGCCCGAACGGCTGCCCCCGGAAATCCATGTCCGTGCCCGCCAGAATCACCCGCATCCCGCGGTCCGCCAACACGTTGGCCACGTCCACGATCCCCGGGTCCAGGAACTGCACCTCGTCCACCGCCACCACCTCCGTCTCCGGCCGCACCCGCTCCATCACCTCCACCGACGCCTGCACCGGCTCCGCCTGCACCCGCCCGCCGTCGTGCGTCGACACCACCTGGATCCCGCCGTACCGCGCGTCCAGGTGCGACTTGAACACCTGCACCCGCTTGCGCGCCAGCACCGCGCGCCGCACCCGCCGGATCAGTTCCTCGGACTTGCCGCTGAACATGACCCCGGTGATCACTTCGATCCACCCGGTCGGAGACGGATTTTCCATGGCCGGAATCTTACCGTGCGCCGTCGCGGGCTGTCCAGCGCCCGCTCGCGGCCGCCGACGCCGCGGCGCGCCCCGGCCGCCGTGGCGCCCGCCGCCCCCGCCCGCGCCGGCGGCCCGGGCGCCGACGC